>DFSJ01000027.1:639-4664 GCA_002378585.1 Flavobacteriaceae bacterium UBA3440
TGCACCTTGGGAGGCAAACCATTCAAAATGTCCAAAACGAATGAAACCAGGAGACACCCGACAAACTATAGCGCCAGGTTCTTGCTCTATCAATCCGCTGTAGTAGCGATCTCTAGATACTAAATGCCCCGTTTCTACTATAGCCAAGGCACGGGTGGTAGGGATTCCTAGATGATAAAGCGCCTCTGAAGCTACATACTCGCGTATAGAAGAACGCAAAACCGCAAACCCATCACCCCTTCTTGAAAAAGGGGTGGGTCCGGCCCCCTTTAGTTGCAAAGCGTAGCTTTTGTTATCCTCTGCGATTAATGCCCCGATGTGCATGGCACGTCCATCGCCGAGTTGACCCGCCCACTGGCCAAACTGATGGCCGGCATACACCATAGACAGCGGGGGACGTCCATCCATCCAAGTCTTTCCGGTCAACCAGTCTACCCATTGATCGGGTACTTGAATGGGCTTATGTGTGTGAGAGTTTGAGGACAGCGAGGGGGCTCCTAAAAAAGCAGCTAACTCTTGATTGAAACCAACCAAATGAGCTTGAGGAAACTCGGAAGACTGTACCGCACATACATGGGCATCATCAACCGTTCGCACCACAGAAACGTGCTGGGGTACTCCCTCGGCGTCTAGAGAATTTGGATCAATCCTAAGCTGTTCATACCAAGAATGGTCGAATATCCAGGCCATTGACTAGTGATCCACAGAGGTCAGTTTGGTCAGATCGGTAAATTTTAGCTTGAGGTCCTCCAGTACATTGAGCGCCTCATCGATGTACAAATCTTTGGCTAGTTCCCGATGCCAGCGATCTCTAGCTTTCACCAGATCTGCGTCAGCGCGAACTGCTGGGGCGTCAAAAGAGGTGTAGGAAAAAGTCAGCTTATTATCAAATTCAGCAATCTTACTAAACTCTTTGGCTTTTAATTCATCCGACTCCACCTCAGCCAAGAAATCGGATAATCGCAAAGGAATCTGTGTTTGGTCTTGCTGTTCTTTAATCCAAAGGGCATTCTGATCCAATAAACTCAAATAGGTATTTTTGGCCATGCGCGCCTTTGATCGAGCAATAGTTTCCTGGTAATTGATGTAACCCGTCCAGGGCTTATACACAGCAGGCTCAATTTGGTCCCAAGGAAGTGGCTTGTCCATTTCACGCTCACCCACCTCCAGGTAACTATAACGGCCTACGATGGGAATATCACTGCGCACACCGGCCAGTTGGGTGGACCCCCCATTAATCCGGTAAAACTTCTGGGTGGTTATTTTTAAGGATCCAAGATCGCCGTAATCACTATTGCGAATCACTCGATTTAGATCGATTAAATTTTGCACCGTCCCCTTGCCAAATGTTTGGGTACTTCCAATCACTACCGCACGCTCATAATCTTGCATAGCTGCGGCCAATATTTCTGAGGCCGACGCAGAGAGCTCATTGACCAAGATCACCAAGGGTCCATCCCATTGAATCTTCGGATCTTCATCCATGTATACATCCACTTGGTTGTCGGATGATTTAACCTGAACGATGGGACCTTCAGCGATAAATAGTCCAGCGATGTCCACCACTGTTTTCAAGGATCCTCCACCGTTGTTGCGCAAGTCTATAACTAATCCCTCAACCCCTTCTTTTTTTAGCTTGTCTACCTCTTTGGCTAAATCAGTAGCCGCATTTCTGGTGTTCTGATCTACGAAGTCTACGTAAAATTTAGGCAGATTAATGATCCCATAAGTATGCCCCTCTTTTTCTACTTTGGCAGATTTGGCATACGTTTCCTCAAGCTCTACCACATCGCGCACCACAAAAACTGTTTTCTTGGTGCCGTCAACCTTTTTTACCCACAAGTAAACCGTAGTTCCTTTTGGTCCCTTGATCAATTTTATGGCATCGTCCAGACGCATGCCAACGATGCTCACAGGCTCCTCACCTTCTTGACCCACCATCAAAATTTCATCGCCAACTTCTAGCGCCTGATCACGCCAAACTGGCCCGCCAGAAATAATCTCGGTAATTTTGGTTTGATCCATCCGTTTGGATAGACGCGCTCCAATACCTTCAAACTTACCTGACATATCGATATCGAATCGGTCTTTTTCTTCCGGGGCCAAGTAGGAAGTATGCGGATCAAAAGACTCAACCAATGCATTGACATACTGAGCAAAATAGTCCTTGCGCGCCAAGTCTTCCACAAAATCAAAATACTCATCCATGGTCGTTTTGGTCTGGTTTCTGGCTTCGCTTTCAAGCAGAGAATCGGACTTAACTTCATAGGCTGGGTTTTCTTCTTTCTTGGTTTTCTCTGCCTCTTGAAGGGCGATAAAACTGCTTAAGCTCATGTATTTTAACTGTAATCTCCACCGTTCTTTGAGTTCCTTAGCTCCTTGTGCATACGGAAGTGCTTTATAGTCGCTTTCAAAAAACTCCGCCTGGTCAAAATCCCAAGGCTGTGTCAATGACTCGCTGACATAAGGCTTGGTTTGGGCCATTCGCTCCACCAATCTTTGGTAAACCAGATCAAAAAAGGCAATATCTGCTGCCTTAAACTGATCGTCGAGCTGGTATTGGAATTTTTTAAACTCCTGAATATCCGCTTGGGTAAAATATCGCTTCATCGGGTCCATGCCCTGGATGAAATGATCGTACACTTGGATGGAGTAATTATCGTCGATTGTTTTTGGATCAAAGTGACCTTGCTTGAGGATGTATTGAATCACCTCTAAAAGCAATTTGTCTTTATCGTTTTCTTCCTTGTTTGAGGTAAAGCTGCACGAAGCAAGGCAAACCAAGGCAAACAAAAGTCCGTAGGCAAGTTTCTTTTTCATCATAGGCAGCAAGTTAAAAAAATTCCCTCCTCTATGGAAGGCGTCTATGGACTAAATATTTGTTAATTGTCCCTTGAAAAACCCGTACTTACAAAGTATGTTGACGCAACAGGCACGACAGAAAATTGTATTTTAGCGTTTTGTTGCCTACATGGAAAAAAGACCTTTGATTTTAGTGACCAACGATGATGGCATCACCGCACCTGGTATCAGGTGGTTGGTGCGCACCATGGCTGCGATTGGCGATGTAGTCGTGGTAGCCCCAGACAGTCCACAATCTGGAAAAGGGCATGCCATCACCATCGACAACACCTTGTATGCGCAACTATTTAAAGGAGCCCCTGAGGACGGAGCGCTTGTCGAATACAGTTGTAGCGGAACACCTGCTGACTGTGTCAAACTAGCCCTGCACGAATTGATGGACCGCAAACCAGATTTGGTGGTCAGTGGGATTAACCACGGTTCCAATTCCTCGATCAATGTCATCTATTCAGGCACGATGAGCGCCGCTATAGAAGCTGGATTGGAGGGTATCCCCGCCATTGGATTTAGCTTATGCGACTTCAGCTGGGATGCAGACTTCACCTCGGCAGCGCACTATGCGGGTGTTTTGGCCCAAGAGGCGTTAAATCAAGGCATCCCAAATGGTGTAGTGCTCAACGTAAATATACCGCGTACCCATGAAATAAAAGGGGTCCGGATCTGTCGTCAAGCTAGAGCAAACTGGAAAGAAAAGTTTGACAAGCGAAAAAGCCCAATGGGCAAAGAATACTATTGGCTGACCGGAGTTTTTGACCTACAAGACTCAGGTTCGGACACTGATGAGTGGGCCCTGGCTGAAGGATATGTTTCGGTGGTTCCCGTTCATTTTGACCTCACGGCGCATCATGCCATGGCGGCGCTTACCCAATGGAAACTCAACGGATGAAGTTTTTTTTAATTTGTGGCGAGGCCTCTGGTGACCTTCACGGTGCCAACCTGATAAAAGCCATCAAGCAGCTCAGGCCTGAAGCTCAATTCACCGGTATTGGCGGAGATCAAATGCACGCAGAGGGCATGCAGCTGATCAAGCACTACAACACATTTGCCGTAATGGGGCTGGTAGATGTACTGAAAAAACTGCCCTTGATCTGGCGTACCCTCCGAGAAACTAAAAAAAACATTGAGCGAGAAAAGCCCGATGGAATTATTCTCATTGACTTTTC
>DFSJ01000027.1:4853-5831 GCA_002378585.1 Flavobacteriaceae bacterium UBA3440
ACCCTCCGAGAAACTAAAAAGAACATTGAGCGGGAAAAGCCCGACGGAATTATTCTCATTGACTTTTCGGGCTTTAATCTTAAAATTGCCCAGTGGGCCCATAAAATGGGCATTTGCGTTCACTATTACATCGCGCCACAGGTATGGGCTTCCAGATCAAAACGAGTGGAAAAAATCAAGGCGTACGTGGATCACGTCTATGCCATATTGCCTTTTGAAACAGAATTCTACCGAAGATATGGCATGGAGGTTACCTATGTAGGCCATCCCCTATTGGATGCGCTTACCGCCAAAGAAATCACTCCTAAAGAGGTGTTTTTAACCACCCATCAACTCGATCATACTCCCATCATCGCCTTATTGCCCGGAAGTAGAAAACAGGAAATTAATGCGATCTTACCGATAATGCTGGAAACAGCTCAGCGATTTCCCGAGTACCAATGGGTCATCGCCCAAGCACCAGGTGTTGAGGATTCGTTTTACGACAGTTTTATCAGGCAAATACCTCAGATTAAGCGCTGCAAGAACGACACCTATGCGCTGCTCAATTACACCCAACTCGCTTTGGTGACCAGCGGCACGGCCACCCTAGAGACCGCGTTGATGCAAGTGCCTCAAATTGTTTGTTATAAAACCCAATGGCTGACCTACCAAATCGCTAAACGGGTGGTGCGCTTGTCTTATATTTCACTGGTCAACATCATTTCTAATCGATTGGTGGTTCCAGAGTGTATCCAAGACGAACTTACCGTTTCGATACTCACCCAACACGTGCAGCATTTAATCGAAGGTCCCGCGCGCACAGCACAACTTGACGCCTATGGTTCGCTGTACGCTCAACTGGGCGGACCGGGTGCTAGTCGAAAAGCGGCAGCGGCTATTTTAAAAAACAACGACCTTTAATTTCCCCTAGCCCCCATAAACAGCGCGACAAATTCAGGTCATGCGCCCTCGTTTTATTTTGCCCGAATTGGTCCT
>DFSJ01000068.1:0-5774 GCA_002378585.1 Flavobacteriaceae bacterium UBA3440
ACTTTGGCCATAGGCGCCAAACAGTTGGTCGTACAAGAAGCATTAGATACAATCAGATCAGAAGCTTTGGCTTCTAGGTGATTTACCCCCATAACAAACATAGGCGCATCAGCAGAAGGAGCAGAAATAACTACTTTTTTGGCACCACCGTCAATATGGCTTTGAGCCATTTCAAGGGTAGTGAAAATACCGGTGCACTCTGCTACAACAGAAGCACCAACAGCATCCCACTTTAATTGTTTTGGATCGCGTTCAGCAGTAATACGCACCACCTTACCGTTGACGACTAAATCAGTTCCGCTGATTTCAACAGTTCCGTCAAATCGTCCGTGGACTGAGTCGTACTTTAGCAAATAAGCCAAGTGCTCAATATCCAACAAATCGTTGATAGCTACTACTTGTACATCTGGTCTGGCAGCTGCAGCACGGAAAACCATACGGCCGATTCTACCAAAACCATTAATTCCAATTTTTAATTCAGACATGGTATTAAGGATTAGGTTGACATGATATCAGATACTCTGATCAATTCTTTATCTATTTTGGTGTGTCCCTTGATCGCTTTATCCAGCGGTGTCAAGTTTAATTTATTGTCTCGGATACCCACCATATATCCAGATTCTCCACTTAGAAGTGTTTCTACTGCTTTAACTCCCATGCGGCATGCCAGCACTCGATCAAAACAAGAAGGGGAACCTCCGCGTTGCATATGACCTAAAACAGATACGCGAATATCGTATTGAGGTCTGTGTTGTTCCACGTAATCTTTAAGTTCGAAAATGTTTTTACCGGTTTTATCTCCTTCTGCCACGATGACAATACTGGAGGATTTGCCTGAGTTCTTCGATTTATCCAAAGACTCCAACAAACGGTCTATACCTAAATTTTCTTCAGGGATCAATATCTCCTCGGCACCAGATCCAACACCGGCGTTTAGGGCGATGTGACCGACATCTCTACCCATCACCTCAACAAAAAATAGTCTATTGTGGGATGAAGCCGTATCACGGATTTTGTCAATAGCGTCAACCACCGTATTCAGGGCCGTATCAAAGCCCAAGGTACTGGTCGTTCCGTAAATATCATTATCTATAGTTCCCGGAATACCCACTACTGGAAAGCCGTATTCTTGGTTGAATATCTGTGCCCCAGTAAAACTTCCATCACCACCAATCACCACTAATGCATCAATGCCTGCACCTACCAAATGATCGTGTGCTTTCTTTCTTCCTTCAGGAGTTCTGAACTCTTTAGAGCGTGCAGACTTTAAAAAAGTACCTCCTTTATTGATGATGTTGTTGACATCTCTAGGACCTAGATCGATAAAGTCCCCTTCGATCATTCCTTCGTATCCTCTGTAAATACCTACGCAAGCGATTTGGTGAAAGGCACAAGTGCGCACCACAGAACGTATGGCCGCATTCATCCCAGGCGAATCCCCTCCAGAAGTAAAAACTCCTATCTTTTTGATCGTTGATTCCATAAATAATTTAAAGTTCGTAAAAATATCAATTTATTTCTATTTCAATGAATCGAGTATAGATTAATTGTACTTATCTCCAAATTCGGAAGAAAAAAGGAAAATATTTAACAATAAATCAAAAAAGTGATTACATAAAATATACTATTTATACTTAAAAATCTGATTCATCAACACCCGCCAACTGTCAAAAGAAACCTGATAAGAAAGTCCGATACCTTGAGTATATCCTTGACGTAACGCAAATAGTTGTTGAAATTGATTTTCGCGATTAAACATCTTAGCACTTAAACTACCCGACTCGTTAAGCAAAAACTGTACTTCGGCATCACCCGCTAGAGAAGGATCAGCAACGCGCCCTCCAACTGGTACCCCTAATCTTCCGTTAAACAATACACGATCTGAGATTTGGGTCGATAAACTCACCCCAATTCTATTATCTAGGGTAATATTGGCATTGCGGTCGGTATACCCTTGCTCATATGAAATACCCAAATTTAGGCGGTCACTCCCCCCGCTAATCATTTGACTTAAAAATCCAGAAGCGGATTGGAGTAAATTTCCGGTAACTGCTTGTTCCGTAATAGCCAGCTCATTATTGACAAAACTCCCTTGCGCCAACAAGAAAAAAGCATTTCTGTCTTGAACGGTAGGATCTTGAAGTGCGTAGTTTAGCTCGGACTGAATCACTGAATTAGTCCCTGGAAAGGCAATGTCAAAATCTATGTTTGGTCGCTGTAGCGGACCTAGTAATCGAATTAATACCTCAGTAGGTATTCGTTGACTGTATCCAGAATTTCTCACCAAGGGAGCGGGGTTGGCATATAAATTATAGGCGGCTTCCACATTGAGTTGGGCCTGCATGGGATCCCCTTCCCAAACAATGGTACCTCCTGGCTTTACTTTAAACGTTTTATCGATAAACCCACCAAACTTGTAGTTGTAGGTTCCGCTGTTAACGCGGTAATCACCAAACATGCTGAATCCACCCGTGGTGTTGATATCCATTAAAATGTTACCTGTACCTCTACCTTTTAATGAACTTCCCGTTTGTGGATCGATCACCACCTCAATTTCAGCATCAGGGGTAATGTCAAAATCAAAATCCAGTTGCAATCCTTGGTACTTTTTATCCACACCAAGCTCTTCTATCTCAACCAACTGATTGCGTTCTTGAAATGTGATAAAATCGTACGAACCAGTATAGACAACATCAGATACAGGAATTTTTATCGATGTTTGCTCACCTGTTGCCCCTTTGAGGGAAATGGATAACTGCTCTGTTGGTCCCCAAATACGACCGGATCCTTTTAAAAAACCTAATCCATAGTACAATTGATCAGGTGCTTGCTGAGTATTTAACAATAAAAAGCGGCTGCTTGGAGCTTCAACAAATAAGTTGAGTCGCCAATCAGTAAACGCTTTGTGATTGATCTCACCCCGGAGGAGCGCTTTGGTTTTATATATCGGATCAATCAAGCTAAAATCCTGAAAAACAAATTCTTGACCGTTTAGCAGCAAGGTTTCATTAGGAGCAAAATCATATAGCACCCCTAAATAGGGAATACCTAAGCCACCTTGACTCCAAGAAAGCGAGCCGTTAATCTGCGGCTGTTTGATCAGTCCTGTGATCCGAGCATTGCCAAAAAGTCGGCCCTTGATGCGATGAATAATATCTTGACCTAGTGGACTAAAAGGAGCTACATCAAATCCGTTAAAACTGGCCAACATATTCAACGATGTAGAATCTGACTGATAAAGCACCTTGCCAAGAATGCGCAATTGTTCTGTTTGTTGGTCGCCGATATGCCCATTGACCAAAAGCTCAGACAGGTCTTCATTGCCTACGATATCGGCATTAAGGGGGCCAAAAACAGTTTGATTAACCGAAAAATCTTTAATGTTTAATGAAGCAGAAGGAAAAGAACGATTGTCTTTACGCTGAATTTTCACATAGCCATCTGCCATTCCATCCAATTGTACGTTTTCTAAGGGCGGCGTAATATAGCGCAGCGGTACGTGATCCAAAGAAAAATTCAAATCATCGATTTGGTTATTTATCCAACTTCCTGAAGCTTGAATCAATCCGCCATCTGCAGACACCACCGATGTAGGACTTAAGATGATTGAAGAAAAATCATGGTCTATCCGTGCTTGATGATTCGTGGATAGTTTTGAGCCTAAGGTCCAATCCATGTCACGAACCTGGGCCTCTAGGTTCTTGACCCCTAAAACGGATGTATTGCCTTTGAGGAAGGTGTGATAAAAATCGATAGCGTACTTATCTTCATGGTTCGCTCCTCCAAAAAACTCCGTCCTGAAAAACAAAGTGTCTTTTCGGGTGTTATTAATCATTTCCAATTGTTTAATCGGATATAAACCACCTGACTTAGAAAGGGAAGCCACAGACAAGTAGGACTTGAACAAGGGGTTTTTCGTGTCTACTTTCAACAATACACTATCCAGTGAATAGGTCCACATTCTCATTCTGGGCGCCTGGATATCCAGCTTAAGCACAGACTGATCGGTATCAATGCGCCCGCTTAGTTCCGTGTTTTGACCGAGCGAAAAATCAGGTAAAAAAGCTTCAATCAATGTATTGTAAAGCTTAAACCTAAAGTCGAATTTTTGACCTGGAGTTACCTTAAGTGGAACAAAATTATCATAGATCCCCCCTACCGCGTTTCTGACAACCTCGGTAAATTCCTTGAGTTTGAACTTTCCTTTTATCTGACCAGTGACAATGTCTGGCGAATTAATCGATATCGATCTTTGGTCTGTAGAGTCTCTTTGTGCAACAACCTCAAAGTTTTCAAACGTGAAGGTGTCAATCGAATTTTTGTATCTAGTTTGATTAAATGAAATCGTTCCCGCCACATCATCAATATCATTACCCTGTAAATCAAACACTACCTTCCCGCTTAATTGTGCGGTGGAATCCTTCACCAGGTTCATTTGAAACAAGTCGGCGTAAGTTACATCCGCCTCAAAATCAAATTGGTTACGCGCACCCCCCAAATCAGCCAATCCGCTAAAGGTGAAACTGCAATTGGGATCCATCACAGACATCAGTCCTTCAAAACGCTGATTTTTAAACTGTCCAGAGAGTTCAATGTCGCGATAGGTGTAGCCGTTTATGGTTGTCTCATAGATCAATCCTTCAGCAAATGTGTTCAGTGTACCCCAACTAAATCCCGTCCCACCAATCTGAGCATCTGCCGTTGTTTTTTGAAAGCTTGTATTGCCCAATGCGTATGCCCCAAGATCAAACTCGATCAAGGACAAATACCCACTGTACTCAGCTGTTTTTAATCGATCTACCCCCTTAATGGTCACGTCGGTATAAAACGCCCCTAATTCAGTGGAGGCGTTCATCTTGGTATTCAGTAATGGTCCCTGCCAATGCACACTACCCTGGGTTGATATGGTGCCAAAACGATCCAGTGATTCCGGTGATTGTTGAGGAATCCATCGTGGAAAGAGCGCTTTAAGTGAGGGTATAGTCGTCTCTAGGTTAGTAATTTGGGCATCTAACACTCCTGGCGACTGCCCAAAAAACAGCTCTTTAAGTTGAAGATTCCCCCGTAAACCCGTTTCCCCTGAATTTAAATAATCCAATTCAATGGCCAAATCATTGAGTGAGCCATCTAGAGTAAATTTACCTGAAATGGTTTGTTTTGCTCCAAAATAGTCAGCCCAAACATTGAGCTCATCCGTATCCAAATTAAGTGACTGGGCATCAACATGCCAAATAGCTCTTTGGATATATGCGTCTGAGGACGATTTGGGGTCAAACAGAGATACATTCCCTTGAAAATAAGATTTAGGCGTGCGCAACAATAGCTGGTTAAGGGCTATTCTGTCTTGATCTATGGTCAATTGACCGCTTAGGGATTTTAGGGATGTCCAAGGGCTAAAATCCGCTGATAATGATTGGATCTCTGCGTTAAACACTCCTGATTCCATGTTCAGTTGAGCCGCCTGCAGTGATTCAATATCCACAATCAGGGGCGCAGATTTCAGGGTATTCGAAGGACGGTTATCTCCTACCCGCACTTGACCGTGATTTAATGACACGACAGCCCCAAAAAAAGCTGTTTCCGTAGTGTCTGTTGATTGAGGTAGTTCTGCCAAGAAACGATTGAGAGAATTCAATGAATCACCAGGATGATATTGGATGTCCAGAAAGAATTTTTCCAAAGAAACATACCCAAGCCTGGTTTGGCCATCGGCCAACCCGTTCAAGTCAATACCAGAGACCGACAATGTCTGTGCATAAAAAAGGGTGTCTTTT
>DFSJ01000068.1:6115-9115 GCA_002378585.1 Flavobacteriaceae bacterium UBA3440
AGCTAGAGAAATACTGATTCCGTACCGATCCTCTAACTTTTTGGTCAACCACTGTGCTGCATAAGTTTGTACTTGTGGAATTGAAAAAAACAGCGCAAAAACTAATAGAAATACCATGGCAAAAGCCAGCACCCTACCTACTATGTTGCTCCATTTTTTGATACCGACCTATGTATTACCTTTGTAAACTGATTCCAAAACGATGAACAATAAACCAGTGTACCTGCTCGCCATAGAATCATCCTGTGACGATACTTCCTGTGCAGTGATGTGCGATCGGCGTAAACTGAGTTTAACCACCGCTGGCCAATCCGTCCACCAAGCCTACGGAGGCGTAGTTCCAGAACTGGCATCAAGAGCCCATCAACAGCACATAGTACCTGTGGTACACCAAGCTATTGCCCAAGCAAATATCGACAAAAAAGATCTATCCGCCATCGCTTTTACTCGTGGTCCTGGACTTTTGGGATCATTGCTAGTCGGGACCTCATTTGCTAAATCTTTGGCCCTTGGCTGGAATATTCCACTTATTGAGGTAAATCACTTGCAAGGGCATGTTTTGGCTCACTTTATAGAGGATCAAACCCCTAGAGAAATCCCTGAGTTTCCATTTCTGGCCGTGACCATCAGCGGGGGACATACACAAATTATTGAAGTGCACAGTCCATTCGATTTTAAGGTCATTGGTCAAACATTGGATGATGCCATTGGCGAAGCCTTTGACAAATCAGCTAAAATATTGGGGTTTGACTACCCGGGCGGACCATTAATTGATCATTGGGCACAATCCGGAAATCCCTATGCCTATAATTTCCCCATACCCAAGGTGAGCGGATTGGATTTTAGTTTCAGCGGATTAAAAACAAGCATTTTGTATTTCATTAAAGAACAAACTACTAAAAATCAGTACTTTATAGACCAACACAGGGCTGATTTATGCGCGTCCATACAACACACCATCGTATCGATTTTAATAAAAAAAATTCACGCAGCTGTCGCGCAGACAGGGATCACTCAAGTCGCTATTGGCGGGGGTGTTTCCGCCAACTCTGGGGTTAGAAATGCCTTAAAAAATGAAGGCTCAGCTGCTGGATGGACCACCTATATTCCTCCTTTCGAGTATTGTACCGACAATGCCGCCATGATTGGTATTGTTGGTTATTTTAAATATCTTGAAGGTCAATTTAGCGCTCAAAACATCAGCGCTCAAGCACGCTACCCGATATAATGCAACTATTTTACGCACCAGATCTGTCCGCTGAGCATTCGTTCTGCCATCTTTCTCCTGAAGAATCACAACACGCTGTGAAAGTACTGCGCAAAAAAATGGGCGAACAAATTGACCTGTTTAATGGAAAAGGCTTAATCGGAACAGGAATAATTACCTCCCAAAGCCATAAAGAAGTAAGCCTTGAGGTGATCAACACCACCCAAACACCTGCTTCAAAAAATCCCTTGCACATAGCGATAGCGCCCACCAAAATGAATGAGCGGTTCGAATGGTTTCTTGAAAAATCTACTGAAATTGGAATTCAGCGAATCACGCCTCTGTTGTGTGATCAGTCAGAGCGGAAACAAATCAACCCAGATCGCATGAATCGCATACTGCTTTCTGCGGCCAAGCAGTCGCTAACTACATTCGTTCCTCAAATGGATGAGTTAACTTCTGTGGATGATTTTATTCAACAACACCCTGATGGGGTTATGGCGCATTGCGCGGAGGACTCTGAAAAAAATCCATGGCCCTCCCTGATACAAAACACCCCAAAAGGATTGATTATCATCGGTCCAGAGGGTGATTTCTCCTCCCGAGAAATCGCTTTAGCAAAAAGTAAAGGGTGGAAAACATGTTCCTTAGGCACGACAAGATTGAGAACTGAAACTGCGGGAATATGGGCCGCCACAGCTTGGGCCATTGCCCACTACAAGCAAGAGTCTAATGTTAAATAAGTGGCTAGCTACGGACGTCTGTCAAGAGTGGCTCAGGAAACATATCGACCAAGACCCCAAAAGCATTGCCTTGAGAAAGTCTCCGTGGCCGGAGGTTACCTCCCTAGAATGTGCCCAACAAATAGAGGGATTAAGGACCATGGCCGTGAAAGTACCGTCTTGGTTTGCCGTAAGGGGATTGATCTATCCCCCAAAATTAAATATAGAACAATCCTCCTCTGAAGCGACAGCTCATTACAAAGCGAGCCTGGTCAACGGTCATAGCCTCTGGGATCTTTCTGGAGGATTAGGTGTAGACACCTGGGCATTTGCCCAAAGGTTTGAACGGGTGACCCACGTCGAGCGAAATGCGGAACTCAGCGCCTTGGTAAAACATAATATGCAGGTATTGGCGTTGAGTGAACGTGTAGATTGCCAAAATGAGGAAGCGGAAAATTGGATCGAACATAAGGAAGAAGTGAGCGTTATTTATCTGGATCCATCCAGAAGGGACACCCATCAAAAACGTGTTTTTTTGCTTTCGGATTGCACCCCAAATCTGATCGAATTAAGTCCAAAACTATGGCAAAAAACATCGGTTATTTTGGTGAAAACCGCTCCTTTTTTAGATATAAGTTCTGGTTTAAAAGAAATGCCTCAAACAGCTGAAATACATGTTGTTTCAGCAAAAAATGAAGTGAAAGAAGTGCTTTGGCTACTCAAAAAAAACCACCAGGGAAACCCCCGGTTATTTGCCGTGGATATTCAAACCCAAACACGATCGGTTTCTATGGAATGGGAAGCAGCAAAAAACGCCCAAGCCACACTGGGCCCCATGGGAAAATACCTATACGAACCCATGGCTTCTTTAATGAAACTAGGTGTCTTTTCTTGGATAAGCTCGAACTACAACCTGACCAAAATAAGCCTCAATACTCATTGGTATACCCTTGATCAACTCATAGATTTCCCTGGGAACACTTACATAATTAAGGAGATACATCCCTATAAAAAATCCTTATTCCCTTGGCTTAAAGGACAAAAAGCTAACGTGAAATGCAAGAATTTCTC
>DFSJ01000052.1:0-399 GCA_002378585.1 Flavobacteriaceae bacterium UBA3440
TTATTTATCTCGGCGGCAAGCCATCTGCTGGCCAGTGATCCAGAACGATTTCCTAGGCTGAGTGCGGGGATAACATCTGAAGGAATGGTACAAAGGGGAAGTTACTGGGAACGTCTTTTGGCCGAAGATCCGCTACAGCTCTATCAACTGCACTCGGCAGATAAA
The DNA here is from genome assembly GCA_002378585.1 of Flavobacteriaceae bacterium UBA3440. Lineage (GTDB taxonomy): Bacteria > Bacteroidota > Bacteroidia > Flavobacteriales > Flavobacteriaceae > MAG-120531. The sequence continues at coordinate 166 of DFSJ01000052.1, forward strand.
TCCGTGAGCAGCGCCAAATCAGAGGGCTTGATTACGCTGACCTATGTGCCGGATTTTGAAACCCAATCCAATGAAGCCTGGACGTGGGATGGCCCAGGGTCAACACCTACCTCGGCGGGTATGGTGACCAATGACGATCTGTTTGAAGAGGCTATTTGGGTGTTGGGCCCCATTGATCCGTGTGATTTGTCCGGCGGTGAATGCGACGCTGTGGAGGTGTTTCCGACCGAACAA
>DFSJ01000052.1:682-4155 GCA_002378585.1 Flavobacteriaceae bacterium UBA3440
ACTTCTGCCATTCCCTTATTGTTGCCCTACAACGTGAATCACGACGATGTGCTCGAGCAAGATGTGCTGAGTACGGTGATTCCTATGATTAAACTCAACACGCGTTCCTGGTTGGGTTTTGGTGCGACACATCAAAAATTATCTTTTTGGCGCGCTAGTCCAGACGGAGTACCCAGTATCAGCAATGGGGTAGTTGTGCCGTCTGGAAAAAATTACGCTATTGGAAAAATTCGATTTAGGGCCCAACAAGCTTCCATGAATCTTTGGCATCCTGTGTATTTGGAATTTGATGCCGATTGGAATCAATCGGAGAACGAGGAACTCTTGGTGGTGTTCAGTGAACACCACTTCAGCGGTAGTGCATCAACAAGTGCGGAACTCAGTGCGGGTTTTGACCTAAAAGAAGGCAAAATCATCCCTACGCCCAAAGCAACCGTCAAAGTAGGTGTCACCATTAAAGCAGGGGGTACAAAACTTAGGGGGCAGCAGGTGTTTTCCAGAAGGCAGGTACTGGCCACCATTGTAGGGCCGGGGCTTACCGGACTGGAGGTCACCCACGGAAATGTGAGCTATAACGTGAAAAAAGTGAGTGAACTAGACTTCTTTTTTACCCATTACTACACAGATCTATAAAGGGCCTAGGGTAACGTGCATCAGTTTGGGTCCGCTGATTCCTGCCATCTCTGTGGTGACCCAAAACGATCGAGGTGTGTCTATTTTGACCGCCTCGATTTGTGCTTTTCCCACAGGGATCACATGCTTTTGGATGTGAACCGCTTGGGGTTCGTCCGGGTCCCAATCAGATACTACATAAAGGTATTGAACGCCGTCAAAACCGTAGCCAGTTAATGCCATAGTATTGGATTTTGGGTCATAATCTGCCCCGGTGATCAAGGAGCCTACCTCCCAGGTGGCAAATGCCTTAAGCGCCTGTTTAGGCTTGGTTTTGTCTACCCAATAAAGTTGGGTCGTTTGATCCTCCCTGTTTTTGGAAAAAAGCAAAAGACGACCCTTATAGTGCAACAGAGCTTCTGCGTCAAAGGGGTGCTTGGATCTTTTGGCAAAATTACTCTGGGCCGAATAGCTTATGTTAATGGCTTTGGTGGTCCAATACTTCTGGTGAACCTGATAAATGGTTAGGTCTTGTCGGTGGCCAAAATTATTTCCCGTATCCGCAATATAAAAATAGGTGTCGTCCTTGGTTATGTCCTCCCAATCTCTATTGGTGAGGTGTTCCAGATTCTTTTTTTTATTGATTTTCCCAAGGGCATCAAAAAAATAAAGTGTTGGGCTGCCCCCTGAGTCGTTGTGGGTGACCCATTGGTCGCCCGCGCGCTCTAAACCAGACGTCTCATTGACCCAAAAAGAAAGCGGTGTTGTGGTGACTGTTATTTGCCCCCATGAGGCCTGAAACAGAAATACCACCAACAGAGTTGAAAACCTAGTCACTAGTGAAATCCTATCTTGCTGAGGTTGTCGTGGCTGGTTTTAATCGCTTCTAAGGGTTGCATGCCATCAAAAACCATATCCTGTTCCACAATGTAATACTCCAATCCAGAAGTTTCAGCATAAGACAATATGCGGGCAAAATCAATGGTTCCTAGTCCCACAGGGGCAAACCTTCCTTGCTCATCGCGGTCTTTAACATGCCACATTTTAAAGCGTCCAGGGTATTTGTTGATGTAGTTAACGGGGTCGACACCCGCAGTAGTCACCCAAAAAAGGTCCATTTGAAAATTGACCCAATCCGGATTGGTATTTTCCAGAAAATAATCCATAGGAACTACGCCCTGTCCATTGGGCTTAAATTCAAAATCGTGGTTGTGGTACAATAATTTAAGGCCTTGAGCCGCGCACTTTTCGCCAATCGTATTGAGTACATCATTGATGAATACCACTTCATCGCTCATACCCATACTTCGCTCCTTTACATTGAATTTGAAATGTCCCATAGGGGGCACAGGGATGACAAAGTATTGAAAACCAGCTGCTTTGCTGTCGGCAATCAGCTGATCTGCATTCTCTAAGGTGACACCTCCTTGGTGTACGCTGATGGGCTCCATACCCAAGCTGTTTAGATAGGCTTTAAACTCTGCAGGTTTCATGCCGTAAAACAACCCGTCTTTGTAGTCTGTAGCTTCGATGTATTTGTACCCAATATCAGCTACCGCTTTTAATGTTGCTTGGGCGTCTTGACCCATTAAATCCCGCACAGTATACAGGGTGGCTCCACCAAACTTATCTTGAGCTTGGAGAGAAAAAGCCAATACAAATACCAGTTTTACCAGTAGTTTAAGGGTAATCAACGAAATCCATTGTGCTTTGGTTCTGGGCAAATAATTCTTTTTCATCATGATTGAAGTTTGTTGTTTTTAATGCGTTTGGGGTTATACCATAAATAAAAACCGCTGAGGGAAAGTACCATGAGTCCAAGTGACACTATGGTGGTATAGGTTAATTTAAAGATTTCTGAGTCCCAATATCCGGCCCAGTCTATCAGTGATCCGTCGTGTATTTTTTCAATAATGTCCGATGTTCGCCTGTTGGCCGAGAGGATTTGGCCCGAGGAAAGATCTACTTGTACTTCCCAAAACACATCGTTAAACAATACTTTGGCCACCCCATCATCGGGACGCACGTCTATTCGATCAATTGCCGCCTCTAATTGCAACTCATTGGTGGCATATTTTTCTGCCGACTCCATCACTTGGGAAACAGAAATCCATGAAGCAGGGGCTTGGGTTATTCCCGAAGCGGTAGGGGGTAAAAGGGCTGTTTGTTTCTTCCAACCCAAAAGCAAGCCCGTGGTACCGATCAAAAACATAAAAACCAACAAAGGGATGGAGACCCAGCGATGGATGGAGCGAAATAAACGAGTGCGCTGAGCTATTTTTTTATTCGGCATTGATGTGAGATCGTCCTTGCAATTTACGCATTCTTTGCACTTGTCAAAATAAAGTTTCCCGGTACTCCGCCTGAAAAATGTCCTCAAATTATCCATGGAGGCTAACCAGTTTTTGCTGATTAATTTCTTAACATATAACGGGATAGGGTTAAGGGCAAGATCGATACACCCAATCAAATAATACAAAATTAACACCGACTATACCATAGAGATACTAAATTTGAACTGCGTTTAAACATTTAAAAATGTATCAAACTCATTCAAAGAAATTCGGGGTTGTCTGGGTATTGGCCGGGGTTGCTTTGCTCGGCTTAGTACAATGTACCTCTGAGGCTGCTGCTGAACCTGCACCTCGTGTGCTGAGAACAGAGGTGATGGTAGATCGCGGCATATTTCAAGTTTCCTATAACGAACAATACGAACAGCCTAACTGGGTGATTTATCCGGTGCGCAGTGTGCCAAAAAACGTGGATCGAGCGGGGATGAATTTTTACACAGAGAAAGATATTCACACCTCAGATGATGCAGATTACTACGCCAATCCTTGGGACAAAGGCCACATGGCTCC
>DFSJ01000141.1:0-4019 GCA_002378585.1 Flavobacteriaceae bacterium UBA3440
CAACTCACCGTGTTGAACAACGCTAAACTACCTCCCTTTACCATTGAAGACCAAACCGATGGAGGCGAGGAGATCAGGGCCAAATACAGATACCTCGACATACGCCGTAACCCGGTAAAAAACAACCTCATCTTTAGGCACCGCGTGTCCATGGAGGTGCGTAAATACTTATCCGATCAAGGGTTTATCGATGTAGAAACCCCCTACTTAATCAAATCTACTCCGGAAGGGGCACGCGATTTTGTGGTGCCTAGCCGAATGAACCCAGGGCAGTTTTACGCCTTGCCCCAGTCCCCACAAACCTTTAAGCAACTATTGATGGTTGGAGGTATGGACCGATACTACCAACTGGTTAAATGCTTCCGCGATGAAGACCTCAGAGCTGACCGTCAACCTGAATTTACCCAGATCGATTGTGAAATGGCTTTTGTCACCCAAGAGGATGTGCTCAACACTTTTGAGGGCATGACTAAGCACTTGTTGCAAGAGATTTTGGGCTTGACGTACACGGAGCCTTTTCCGCGCATGACCTTTGACCAGGCCATGAAAACCTATGGGAACGACAAACCAGATATTCGATTTGGCATGAAGTTCGGAGAGCTAAACAACGTCGCCCAACACAAAGATTTCCAAGTGTTCAATCAAGCTGAGCTCGTGGTAGGTATCGCTGTGCCCGGTGGAAACAGCATGACCCGAAAAGACATCGACGGGTGGATCGACTGGGTCAAACGACCACAAATCGGCGCCAGTGGCATGGTTTATGTGCGATGCGGAGAAGATGGAAGCTATAAATCATCCGTCGATAAATTCTACACCGAACAGGATCTCGCTGCCTGGGCCGAAGCTACCGGGGCACAACCTGGAGACTTGATCTGGGTGCTCAGTGGACCTGCTCCGAAAACCAGAACACAGTTAAGCGCTTTGCGCATGGAAACTGCCCAACGCCTAGGCTTGAGAAAATCAGACGAATTTGCCCCGCTTTGGGTGGTAGACTTCCCGCTCTTGGAGCAGGATGAAGAGACAGGCCACTGGCACGCGATGCACCACCCGTTTACCTCGCCCAAGCCTGACCAAATGCACCTTTTGGAATCTGATCCAGGAGCCGTCAAGGCCAATGCCTACGATTTGGTGCTCAACGGCAATGAAATCGGTGGGGGATCCATCCGAATCCACGATAAAGCTACCCAACAGCGCATGTTTCAGCTATTGGGATTCACCCCAGAACAAGCCCGAGCTCAGTTCGGCTTTTTAATGGATGCCTTTGAGTACGGGGCCCCTCCACACGGCGGATTGGCCTTTGGACTAGACCGTTTAGTGGCTATTTTAGGCGGTCAAGAGACCATTCGAGATTTTATCGCCTTCCCGAAAAACAATGCGGGAAGAGATGTGATGATCGATGCCCCTTCGATGCTGGATCAAGCCCAACTCGACGAGCTCAACATTGCCTTATCCTTAAAATCTTAAATGATGCCCGCCAAAAAGAACGACTTAATCACTCGATTTCTGATTTGGCGCGCCAAACACATCTCGCAGAAACAGTTTATCTATCTGCTGAGTGTGCTCGTGGGCTTTACCTCAGGATTAGGTGCAGCTATTCTTAAGAATGCCACCCACTTCTTCCAAAACTTGCTCGAGGGAAACTTGATCAAGTCCTACCACGATGCCTTCTATTTTTTATCCCCTGTAGTGGGGCTAGCTTTGGTATTTGTGATCATCAATTTCGGTATTCGCAGAAAGGTGAGCCACGGGATTCCTTCCACCTTGTATGCCATCTCCAAGAAAAAAGGGTTGATGAAGCGCTATCAGATGTTTGGTTCTATACTCACCGCCCCCATCACCGTAGGGTTTGGAGGTTCTGTAGGACTCGAAGGTCCAACGGTCGCTACTGGTGCGGCGATCAGCTCCAACCTGTCTAGGTTGTTTCACATCAACCAATCTCAAAGAACGCTGCTGATCGGTTGTGCTGCAGCTGGAGCGCTTTCCTCCATCTTTAAAGCGCCCATCGCCGCCATTATTTTTGCTGTAGAAGTCTTTTCATTGGACCTCACTCTCATGTCTTTATTGCCTTTATTGCTCGCTTCACTGTCGGCTATTATCACCTCCTATTTCTTTTTCGGTGCACAAACCGTATTGCCTTTTCAGGTTCTAGAACCATTTTTAGTCGATCAGTTACCGTTTTTTATGCTGCTCGGTTTAGTGGCAGGAATTACCTCTATTTACTTTGCGAGCACCTACGACTGGATCCACAAAAGATTTGAGGCTATATCACGCCTTTGGGTGCGCCTAGTGCTTGGTGGAGCCCTTCTCGGGGTGTTGATTTATTTTTTCCCCCCTTTGTACGGTGAGGGATTTAGTACCATCAACAAACTGTTGTACGGCAGCAGCGAACAAATATTTAACAACACGGTATTTTCTTCCTTCCTCGACCATCCCTGGTCCCTGGTTTTGTTGCTCGGTGCCTTGGTTATGATCAAAGTCGTCGCTACCAGCATCACTTTTGGTGCCGGAGGAGTGGGTGGTATATTTGCCCCCAGCTTGTTTATGGGCAGTGTGATGGGCTTTACGGTGGCGCGCATCATCAACCTCACCGGATTTTTCACCCCCGTCTCCGAGGCCAATTTTGCCTTGGTGGGTATGGGTGGGTTGATGGCCGGTGTCTTGCACGCACCGCTTACGGCTATTTTCTTAATCGCAGAGCTCACAGGAGGGTACACGCTTTTCATCCCGCTGATGATCACTGCAGCGCTGGGCTATGGAATAACCAAATGGGCCCATCCTCACTCGGTGTACACCATGGAACTGGGCCGAAAGGGGGAACTGATCACCCACAACAAAGACCACGCGGTACTCACCTTGATGGATATGGAATCGGTCGTCGAACGAAATTTTATCCCTGTTCACCCAAAAATGACCTTGGGGCAAATGATTCATGAAGCGGTGGTTCCCTCCTCGCGCAATATTTTCCCGGTTACCCACCCTGAAACAGGAGCGTTACTGGGTATTGTACTCTTGGACGATATCCGATCCATCATGTTTGACCCCACCCAATACGATTCGATTAAAGTGCGTGATCTCATGCACGAACCTCCAGAAGTGATCGATGTAGACCAAGACAATATGGTGGGCATCATGCAAAAATTCCAGGAGAGCTCAGCGTGGAACTTACCCCTAGTCAAAGAGGGCCAATACTACGGTTTTATCTCAAAATCTAAGCTGCTCACCGCCTACCGCAGAAAACTAATCCACTTTACCATTTGATGACTCGAGCGAAAAAAAACATACTGGCCTTAGCGGCCATCAGCTGTTTGGGTGCGATTGCCTACGGAATCGCAGGGGAACTTCCTGTGGATGAAGCCCATCGATGGACGGGAGCGGGAACGGCTGCCCTTTTCTTGTTGGTGATGCCTGCTTTTTTGGCCTTGGCCTCACGCGGCAAATCCCTCAAAAACTACATGCTCACCCCAGAAAACATCGAAAAAATGCAGCGAAAACCGTCGAAAACCACTGATAATCAATAATTTTCACGGAAATTTTTTGAATCAGCTATTTTTTTGAATCGTTTTTTCTATACCTTTATTCTTTAACATTTTTATTTTTTTCTCCCATGACTGGAACTGTAAAATTTTTCAATGGATCAAAAGGATATGGATTCATTACCAATGATGAAACTGGAAGCGACATTTTTGTCCATGCTACTGCCCTAAAAGGCATCCAAATCAACGAAGGCGACAAAGTGAGTTACGAAGAGGAAGATGGCAAAAAAGGAAGAATCGCTGTCAATGTAAGCATGTTATAGATAATACACACTTTCCAACCAATGAAGAAACCTCTAGCCTGTGCTAAGAGGTTTTTTTACGTCTTTGCGCAAAGAAATTTTGCATCAGTTCAGCACATGAATCACCCAAAACACCTGAGGTTAACTGAGTCTTGGGGTGCAATGCGCCCGGTTGAGATAAACCTCCACGACCAGGATCACTAGCGCCAAAAACCACCCGATCGATTTGTGCCCAAGCCAATGC
>DFSJ01000141.1:4370-6915 GCA_002378585.1 Flavobacteriaceae bacterium UBA3440
TGTGCCGTTACATCGTTTAGTCGTTCAGTTAAATTATGGGCCCGCGCTATCACTCGTCCCCCAGCGACAACAATCGCTCCCACAGGAACTTCACCCGCCTCAAAAGCGCGCATCGCCTCATCCAATGCTTTGCGCATCATAGCTTGGTCCGTTTCCAGTTGTTCGATCTCAGTCATGCTCCGAAAGATAAGAAGAGATTTTGTAATTTTACTCGCCATGTCCTTCAGCCCACACATTAAGAGTCCAGATGATTTACGCTCACTTTCTATGGAGGAATTGGGTGCATTGGCCCAAGAACTAAGGGCTTCTATCATCGAGGCGGTATCCACCAAAGAAGGACACCTTGGGGCCTCCTTGGGTGTGGTTGAATTGACCATTGCGCTGCACAGCGTTTTTGACACCCCAAAAGACACCCTGATTTGGGATGTGGGCCATCAGGCCTACGGACATAAAATGCTGACTGGTCGTTGGGACGCTTTTGATACCAACCGCCAGTGGAGTGGGTTAAGCGGTTTTCCTGTGCGTGATGAATCTCCTTATGACGCCTTTGGGACTGGTCACAGTTCAACCGCTATTTCAGCCGCCCTGGGTATGGCGCTGATCAACGCTCAAAAAAGAACGAATCAGAAGCACATCGCTGTAGTGGGAGACGCCGCGCTTTGTAGCGGCATGGCTTTGGAAGGCCTCAACCACGCAGGGGCCACACAAGCAGATCTACTGATTATTTTCAACGACAACGCTATGGGAATTGATCCCAGTGTAGGGGGACTTAAGGAGCATTTTGCCTCCCTCACCTCGGACACCCCCAATATATTTACCGCTATGGGCTTGGCCTACGAAGGACCTGTAGATGGGCACCACTTGCCAGAATTAATCGGAGCCCTGCAAGCGCAAAAGAAACGCGTAGGCCCCCGAGTGCTGCACGTAAAAACAGTCAAAGGAAAAGGGCTAGCCGCCGCAGAACTAGACCAGGTAACCTACCACGCCCCAGGGAAATTTGACAAGACTACGGGAGCCATTTACCCCCATCCCCCTGAGGGAACACATCCAAAATACCAAGAAGTGTTTGGGGCAACCGTCGCAGAGCTGATGCGCATGAACCCAAAAATCTGGGCCATTACTCCGGCTATGCCTTCGGGAAGTGGCCTGAAACCCTTAATGGATATGATGCCCGATCGGGTTATTGATGTGGGTATTGCCGAACAACACGCAGTGACCCTAGCCGCTGGTATGGCTGCGCAAGGGGGGGTACCAATCTGCTGTATTTATTCCACCTTTTTGCAGCGCGCTTATGACCAGATCATCCACGATGTGGCCCTACAAAGATTGCCCGTCATTCTGGCCATTGACCGCGCAGGGCTCGTTGGTGCTGATGGAGCAACGCACCAAGGAGTGTTTGATCTCGCTTTTTTGGGATGTATTCCCGATCTATGGGTGGCCGCCCCAAAGGATGAAATTGAACTCAGAAACTTGCTGTATACCGCTCAGAAAGGGCTAGACCGGCCCATAGCCATCAGGTATCCCAGAGGGAATACGCGCTTTCCGTTGCAATATCACCCGTTTTCCCTGATGGACATCGGCCAATCAATCCCTGTGTCTCACCCCAGTAAGACAGCAAAAATCGCCATTCTGACCACAGGCACCCTAAGTGTCGATATGGCAACCGCTAGAGAATTGTGCCAGGCACCAGAGGCATTTGCCCACTATCATTTTCCTTTTGTTAAACCTTTGGACATCAACCGACTAGCCGAAATCAGCCGTCAATTTAACCAGGTAATTACCGCTGAAGAGGGATGCATCTCTGGTGGGTTTGGCGCTTCATTGGTCCCATTTTTGTTGGAGAACAATCAGTGCATGAAAATCAAACACCTCGGAGTCCCCGACCAGTTCATTGCTCACGGAACACCAGAACAACAAAAAGCCTCTGTTGGACTTGACGTAAATCATCTGATTAAAACCCTGAACGAATGCGTATAATTCAATTATTCCTCCTCGTCACATTAGGAACATTTACACTTCAAGCGCAAACCTCAGGCTCTACCAACCAGAAAATTGACTCCATCAAGTCAGCGGCCGCCCAGGCAATTATGCGTCTGCGTGCCTTGGATACACTCGCCCAAGGACTTGGGGTCACCAAGGAGACCCAACAGGACACTGTACAAAGGTTAGACACCATTGTCATTAGACTTAGCCAGCCGATGGCCTATACACGAAGTCAAGGGGCAGCGATAAAACCTGTAGATACGCGCAGTGTTACCGGATCCAACATCCAAGAAAAAATAAAGCGCTTTCACATGCCCTCTTTTTGGACGAAAACCAATCGAGCAACCATTAACCTGAACGAAGTAGCCTTTGTCAATTGGAATGCTGGGGGCAACAATTCCGTTTCGGGAATCATGAGCTTGCACAGCGAACGCAATTATAAATTTCGCTATGTACAGTGGAACAACAGTCTAGATTTTCGCTATGGGCTCAATGCGCAAGAAGGACAGACCATCAGAAAAACTGACGACCAAATCAGGTTCAGCTCCACTTTTGGACACCG
>DFSJ01000141.1:7227-14808 GCA_002378585.1 Flavobacteriaceae bacterium UBA3440
ATTTCTAGGTTAATGGCTCCAGGATACCTGTTTTTGGGGGTGGGAACTTCCTACATAGATGATGCTAAAAAACTGAATATATATGTGTCCCCATTAACCCAAAAAGCCACTTTTGTGCTGGACCAAGATCTAGCTGACCGAGGTGCTTTTGGGGTTAAAAGAGCTACGTATGATGCCCTGGGCAACAAAATAACCGATGGGGAAAAAGTATTCATGGAATTGGGGATTTTAGTGACCAATACCTATGAGCGCACTGTGGCAGAAAATGTCTTGGTGAAAAGCAACCTTTCCCTGTACACCGATTACCTGGCCAGTTTTGGCAATATCGACGTCGACTGGTTTTTAGATGTGCACCTCAAAGTCAATAAATTCATCACCAGCAATATTGGTATGCACTTTATCTATGACGACGACATCTTGTTTGACCGGGTGATCAATGATTTGGGATTTGTTGAACAAAATGGAAGACCCAAACTACAATTCAAACAACTGCTCGGTTTTGGAGTGGTGTACGCCTTTTGAGCTGGCCTAAACCTTGATTTTACCCTGAATTCGCTGATGTAAGTGCAGGGCTCTTCCGTCCGAAAGACTGGCCACATACGCACAGCATCCCAGTAAGACCCCATAGATGCTATCCGCCTGAGCATCAAACGCTCCTGGCATCATTCTGAGCACCAATTTGTTATATGGTGAAGGCTGACCGTTCCATTGGCCCAAGCTGGCTTGCACCAACACCTCCAATAAATCGGAAATAATTCGATAGCCCGAAATCTCTTTTTGGACCACATCAGCGCATTGGTATACCTGTTTAACGCTCAAATCGATGATGTCTTTAATCTGAGCCGTATACTGGCTTTTGTCCAACAAGGCATGGCCCCATGATCCTTGAAGAATCTCTTGTTCGTGCTCCATAAAAACACGGGCTGCGTCTCCTATCAACGTATTGATGGCGAGCGCTCTAAGGTAACTCAAACGGTCTGAAGCCAAACTCATGCTGTGGTACTTATCGGTCTGAATACTGTCCTTGACCAGTTTGATCAAGTACTCCAACGCATAGTCCTCCGCGATTAATCCCAAATGAATTCCATCCTCAAAATCGATGATTGTGTAGCAGATATCGTCCGCTGCTTCGACCAAAAAGGCCAATGGATGTCTGGCATAACGGGTCTGATCCCCTTTTCCCATCGATTTTAATCCCATGTTTTCCGCCATGACTCGGTACAGGGCCAGATCTTGACTGAATAAGCCATACTTTTTATCAGACACCAGGGCGGTAGGCTTCTTGGGCAATGCAGCTTTGGGGTACTTGGTAAACGCCCCTAAAGTGGCATAGCTGAGTCTCAATCCACCAGGAACTCCCGGTCTAGAGGCGTTGAGCAATCGAAATCCGTTGGCATTTCCTTCAAAATCGATTAATTCTTGGTATTGAAGATCGGTGAGTTGATCTTTGTACACAGCTCCTGGTCCGTGGCTGAAAAACGCGCCAATAGCTTTTTCTCCACTGTGTCCAAATGGAGGGTTTCCGATATCGTGGGCACAGGCAGCAGCCGCTACAATAGCCCCAAAATCATGCGCTTCATAACCGTGAAGGGTATGTAACTCAGGATGCTTCTCAAGAATCTGCTGTCCGACTAGACGTCCTAAACTGCGTCCGACTACAGAAACCTCTAAACTATGGGTCAATCGGGTATGGACAAAATCAGTATCCGACAAGGGTATTACCTGGGTTTTGTCCTGTAAACTGCGAAAAGGTGCCGAAAAAATAACTCGGTCGTAATCCACCTCAAATCCTAAACGGGTAGGATCTTGGTCTTTGCGCAAGCGCTGCGCAGTATCCCCTTGTCGGTTGAGTGACAACAAGCGCACCCAATCCATAGCCGATGAGTCTGAGGGCATGTCGCTCAGATTACTCATGTTCGTGACTGTCGTGTTTCATGGTTGATTGATCCTCCACCGCAGACTCTGCTGCCATGGAATCTCCCAAAATGGCGCGCGCGCGGGCCATGCTTTGCTGCATGGATTCCCGAACCCGTAAAACTTTTTGATACTCTTGGTTCAACAACACTTTCTTTTCTGGACTGAGCGGAGCGCCTTTCATGATTTCATCGGCGGTAAACTGGGCGCCAAAACCTTTCATCCAGTCCATCATCAGGGTATGGGCTTCTTGAAGATCTTTCATCGACTCTGCCAAATCGATATCGGTGGTGTCCAAGTCTCTTTGGGCCTTGATTTGTGCCGTAAGCTGGGCCAATGCCCCCATCTGCGGCATCGCCTCGTCGTGTACTTCCATCACCATGTTCATGTTGATTTGTTCTTCAGCTGAAGGTTGTTCGGTTTTTGAATGACACGAAATTAAAAGGCTGAAAAGCCCCATAATGACTGAAAAAAAGGAATATTTCATCAGAAAAAATTAAAGCCTAAAGATAATGATTTGGGCATAAAAACACCGCAACAATTACTTCCAGATCAAGGATTCTGTAAAGTCCTTAAGATCCTTGAGCACATAATGGGCAGCGGGCATCAAAGAATCGTACTGAGGTTTGGCTCTGAAATAAAGCGCGCCGTGTAATAAGTGCTTTCGTTTGTCCGTGAGGTAAAAATGCGCTTGTGAGGCTGCATTGCCCTGTATTTCATAGATGGCCCCAAAGACGGATGTCTGGGGGTTTTCATAAGGCTGTACCAAAATAGCTGATGCGTGGTCTTGGTGAAGGGCTACTTTATCCTCTACATCCATTACGGCCTTTTTCCAAGCCTCTTGGTCATGTGGATCTAAGGGGGTGTAGGTGACCCAGACATCCGCCTTCAATTCGGGATAATGCCACACAAATCTTCCGTTACTTAAAGGAGTCAATAGGGCGGCCTGGTTGTAACTCATGGAAAACCACTGGGTCTGGTGCCCTACAGGTACCGGTTCTGGATAGGACATCGCCCAAAGTGCTTTGGGCTTGGGCATAGGCTCAGGAGCTGATTGGCAACCAAAAAATAAGATCAATAATCCGATCCCCAGATAAAAAGGCGCACTCGAAAATCGACTAAACCGCATAAGGCAGGGTCGCTTTTATTTGTTTAAGGCGTTTGCGATCCATCGCCTCCACACGAAAACTAAAGCCTTCAAAACGAATGACCTCTCCAATTTTGGGAAAGCTTTTAGAAATCTCGAGCACAAACCCAGCCAAAGTTTCCGACTCCCCCTTTTGGGCCTCAAAAGCAGAGGGATCATCCACTTGAGCCACTTTGTAAAAATCCTTCAAGGTTGTTTTTCCTTCAAACAAGAAATTTTGAGAGTCTAATTGCGTAAATTCTAGATCTTCCTCATCAAATTCATCGCTGATATCCCCAACAATCTCCTCAATAATGTCCTCTAGAGTGACCACACCAGATGTACCTCCAAACTCATCGACTACAATGGCTAGGTGTATTTTCTTCTGCTGAAACTCCGCCAACAAATCATCTAATTTTTTGTTCTCAGGAACGAAATAAGGTGTCCTCAGCAGCGTTGTCCAATTGAATGTTTTTCGATCTAGGTAAGACAATAAATCTTTGATGTAGAGAATTCCGACAATTTGATCGATGTTTTCGCGGTAAACCGGCACACGGGAGTAGCCGTGGTTTTTGATGGCTTCAAGCACTTCAAGAAACTTCATGTCCTCCGAAAGAGAAAACACGTCTATACGGGGACTCATTACCTGTTTGGTGTCCGTGTTTCCAAAAGAAACAATCCCTTCTAAAATCTTTTGCTCTGCTTGAGTGGTATCTCCCTCTTGGGTTAATTCCAATGCCTGAGATAAATAATCTACACTTAGGCTAGACTTTTGTCGGCCCAGTTTTTCGTGTAACCTCAGAGAAAGCTGTTGCATCGGCACGCTCAATGGCCGAAACACAAAATCGATAACCCTCAAGGGCAAAGCCATGGCTAGGGCAAATGGCATGCGATTTCTGTTGGCGTACACTTTGGGTAAAATCTCTCCAAACATCAAAATCAAAAATGTGACCAAAACCACTTCGATCAAAAACTTTAAATCGATGAATCCCCAAACCAAAAGTTTTGTGCCACTCAAGAAAACATCGCCTAAATTACTGAACAACAAAACTATTCCTATGTTGACCGCGTTGTTGGCTATCAAAATAGTCGCCAGTAATCGCTTGGGTTTTTGAAGGATTGTCAACACCCATTCCGACCTTTGTTTTTTAGTTTCTTTAAGCTGGGATATTTCGAGCGGGCTCAATCCAAAAAAAGCCACTTCTGCTCCAGAAATAAGAGCAGAACAGAACAACAATAAAAAAAGGACGCCCACCTTAACCAGGTTAAAGTCGTGGGTCAAGAGCCACCAAACGCTCTGTGAAATATTACTGGGGTCGGGATCCAATGCTTGGGGTTTGGTTCAACTAAAAGGGAAGGTCATCTTCCTGATCCACAGGAGCAGTGGTCTGTGGTGCTGCTGGTCTGCTGTGGACTTGAGCAGCAGCAGGGCGCTGACCAGACATTGCCCCATCTGGAGCATCAGGCTTCGCGGTTAAAAAGGTAAAATCAGTGACTTGTATTTCAGTCGAATATCTGGTCTGACCATCTTCACCCTGCCACTGGCGATTTTTTAAACGGCCCTCCACATACATTTTATCCCCTTTTTTGGCGTATTTCTCACAGATCTCAGCGGCTTTATTGCGCACTACAATATTGTGCCACTCCGTATTGGACACTTTCTCACCTGTGGTTTTGTTGGTGTAGGTTTCATTGGTAGCCAAAGGAAATCGACCTATGCAGTTACCTGCTTCAAAATAATGAAGTTTTACATCGTCTCCGAGGTGACCAATCAACATAACTTTATTTAGTGTGCCGCTCATGGGGTATAGTTTGAGTCCCAAAAATACGGATTTTTTTGCGCACCAAACCACTCAGCCATCAAAACAGGCATCGGTAATTTTTCGGCTTCTGTGGGCGTATATCCGCCAGGCAATGAGTTTTTTACAGCTACCCGCCAAAAATGAGCGCGTATTAACCGGTGCGACAGGCGGTGTACTACAGGCTCCGTGTTTAGCAAGGATACGGCGCCTGTTTGGCCGGGCCAAATCAATGGCACTTCCGCCTCAATTCTTTTTTGATCCATCCCTTCACTCTGTTGCTCGATCGCAAAAAAAGTATACAACCCCTCCCAAATTCCCAATCCTTTTCTTTGAGTCAACAGGGTGTTTCCCAATGGATCAACAGGAACTAGGTAATGAATCCACAGAGGTTGGGGCGGTTTTTTAGGGGATTTTTTGGGTAATTCAGCAACCGTTCCCGTTGCGTAGGCAACACAACCTGCTTGTACAGGACATTGAGCACAAAGGGTGTTTTTGGGGGTGCAGACCGTTGCTCCAAATTCCATAATGGCTTGGTTATAGGTGCCCGGATCTGTTTGGATCAGAAAACGCTGGGCTAGCTCAGCAAAATGCCGAACACCCTGGGAAGAATCTATCGGCAAATCCCCTCCTGTATAACGGGCCAAAACGCGGTATACATTTCCATCGACCACTGCCACAGGCGAGTCAAAGCAAATGGAGGAAACTGCCCGGGCTGTATACGGGCCAATGCCTTTAAGTTTCATCAACTCTTCGGTAGTTTGCGGGAAAACTCCGTTAAATTTATCGGTGACCTGTTTGGCCGTGGCGTGCATATTTCTTGCCCTAGAGTAATACCCTAGTCCTTGCCAGAGTTTGAGTATAGCCTCCTCCGGTGCATGCGCCAAATCAGCTACTGTTGGATAAGCTCGGGTAAATGACTCAAAATAATCAATCGCTTGAGCCACCCTGGTCTGTTGTAACATCACTTCGGAAAGCCATACGCGATAAGGATCTTTGTTCTGCCGCCAGGGAAGTTCCCTTTGGTGGACATGATACCAATTGAGCAGTTGTTTTGAAAAATCCATAGGCTAATACGCTCAAAAGTAATGGATTCAACGATAAATTATCGCATGCTTATCTTTAATTATGATTTAAAATTGTATATTTGCAACCCTAAAAAAGACAGAATACATATAAAATTTAACCCCATGACAAAGGCAGATATTGTTACTAAAATTTCAGAGAAACTAGGTATTGAGAAAGGCGATGTACAAGCAACCGTAGAAGCCTTTATGGAAGAAGTAAAATTGTCTTTGGAGGCTGGTGAGGATGTGTTTTTAAGAGGTTTCGGAAGTTTTATCATCAAAACCAGAGCGGAAAAAACCGGCAGAAACATCTCCAAAAACACCACAATCAAAATCCCAGCACACAATATTCCCTCTTTCAAACCCGCAAAAGTGTTTGTTGAAGGCGTAAAAAATAACGTGAAAGTAAAATAATATTAACCCAAAAAACGAGCATCTATGCCTAGTGGTAAGAAGAGAAAGAGACATAAGGTAGCTACACACAAGCGCAAGAAGCGCCGGAGAGCTAACCGCCATAAGAAAAAGTAGTGTAACCACTACTTTTTCACTTTTTACACGTTATTTACGTGTTTCCTAAGCGTTCTTTGACATAAAAATTCCCAGAGAATTTTGGCGGAGTTTTCCCGCTTCAACACAATTATTGATTTATTTCAACGAAATAATATATTATTATGGCAACAAAAGAATTAGTCATTCGATCTAATTCTGATACTGTTGACTTTGCACTGCTTAAAGAGGGAAGACTCGTAGAGCTGCACACGGAAAAAGAGAGCGATAACTTTGCTGTCGGCGATATTTTTATCGCTAAAGTGCGCAAACCCATCACAGGACTCAACGCCGCATTTGTTAATGTCGGTTATGAGAAAGACGCCTTTCTACACTATCAAGATCTAGGACCGCAATTGTCCACCATGCTCAAATTCGTCAAAGAAGTGAGCACCGGAAAGAGTCGTGATTACCTGTTAAAAAAATTCCCCCTTGAACCGGATATTGAAAAAGAAGGAAGCATCAACGATGCCCTTAAAGCCAATCAATCCATGTTGGTTCAAATTGTCAAAGAACCTATCTCTACCAAAGGACCTCGGATCAGCTCCGAAATCTCCATCGCGGGACGTTATTTGGTCATGGTTCCCTTCTCTAATCGCGTTTCAGTTTCACAGAAAATTGAATCTAAAGAAGAGCGTGACAGACTGACCAAACTGGTAAAAAGTATCAAACCCAAAGGATTTGGGGTGATTATCAGAACGGTAGCAGAAGGCACTAAAGTCGCAGAATTAGATAAAGATTTACAGAACCTGCTCCAAAAGTGGACAGGTATGTGCAAAAAATTGTACAAGGCACCCCATCCTTCTAAGGTACTTGTCGAACTCAACAGAGCAGCCTCTATTTTGAGAGACCTCTTTAACGACAGCTTCACAGGTATCCACGTGAATGATGAAACCATGTACTCAGAAATCAAAGAATACGTGCAAGAAATTGCACCCGAAAAAGAATCAATTGTTCAGCTGCATACAGATCCCTCACCCATTTTTGAAAAATTTGGGATCGAAAGACAAATTAAAACTTCATTTGGAAAAACCGTATCAATGGCGCGAGGTGCCTATCTAATTATAGAGCACACAGAAGCCCTTCACGTGGTAGATGTCAATAGCGGAAACCGTTCAAGTAAAGAAAG
>DFSJ01000078.1:0-875 GCA_002378585.1 Flavobacteriaceae bacterium UBA3440
CCTCCATCTGCAATAACGGGAACCCCGCTGCCTTTAATGGCCGCAGCTACTTCGAGCACAGCAGAAAACTGTGGGAATCCAACACCAGCAACCACCCTTGTGGTACAGATTGATCCTGGTCCGATACCTACTTTAATCGCATCTGCACCGGCCTCCACCAAATATCTTGCTGCATCCCCTGTGGCAATGTTTCCTACTACTACATCGAGTTTCGGAAATGCTGCCTTAACTGCTTTTAATACAGATACAACTCCTTGAGTGTGTCCATGTGCCGTATCGATGATTACTGCATCTACCCCAGCCTCCACCAAAGCGCTAGCTCTTTCTACAGCATCAGAGGTAACTCCTAAAGCTGCAGCCACCCGTAAACGTCCGTACTGGTCTTTATTGGCGATGGGTTTTTGGGTGAGTTTGGTGATGTCTCTGAAGGTAATCAGACCGACAAGCTTGTTGTCTTTACTGACCACGGGCAGTTTTTCAATTTTATTTTTCTGCAAGATGGTTTCTGCTTGAATCAAACTGGTTCCTTCACTGACAGTAACTAATGGCATGGCTGTCATCACCTCGCTGATGGGACGGGCCTTGTCTTTTTCAAAGCGCAAATCTCGATTAGTCACAATACCCAATAAAATCCCCTGGTCATCTACCACGGGTATACCTCCAATTCCGTACTCCGCCATAACGGCATGGGCATCTCCCACCACGGCGGTTAATGGCAATGTAACCGGATCGATAATCATTCCACTTTCAGCGCGCTTAACTTTGCGCACCATAGCTGCCTGCTGGGCAATCGTCATGTTTTTGTGCAACACACCAATACCCCCTTCACGAGCAATAGCAATAGCCATACTCGATTCAGTCACCGTATCCATAGC
>DFSJ01000078.1:1199-2562 GCA_002378585.1 Flavobacteriaceae bacterium UBA3440
GGGAGTACTTCAGAGTAAGCGGGAATTAACAATACGTCGTCGTAGGTAAGTCCTTCTCCGGCAATTTTATCTAGATGCGCTTTCATGGCTTCGTGGATTAATTGCGTGCAAATATACGCATAAAAAACCAATAACCCCCGATAATACTAGGTATACTGAGTAAATAGCGCTGTAGCTTTATTGTGTGCTGCCTCAAAAGCCATCCAAGAAACCCCTGTTTCCATCTTTTGGGCGGTAAAATGAGAGAGCATTTTTTCTGTGGGCATATTGCCCGTTAGGGCATCCATAGCCATGGGACATCCACCAAAACCTTGTATGGCCCCATCAAACCGTCGACACCCGCCCCTGAGCGAAGCGGTCAACTTCTCATGCCAATGTTTTGGATTTGTGTGCAAGTGGGCACCGAAAACAACTTGAGGATATTGAGGAATCAAGGCAGAAAAAGCGCGTTCGATTGACTCTATGCGCGCAGTACCTACGGTATCGGAAAGGGAGATGATCTCAATCCCCATTTCGACAAGTTTTCCCACCCAATGTGCCACCAACTCTGGGCTCCATGGGTCGCCATAGGGATTTCCAAACCCCATGGAGAGGTAGGCAACCACTTGTTGGTTGGATGATTGGGACAGGGCACATATCTCTTTTAAAATGTGCACTGACTCTGAAATAGTTTGGTGGGTATTGCGCATTTGAAAATTCTCGGATATCGAAAACGGGTAACCCAAATACTTGATTTGCTTATGTTGAGCTGCTTGTTCCGCCCCTCTTAGGTTAGCGACAATGGCCAATAACTCGGTTTTTGTTCTCGAAAGATCAAGACCTGCCAAAACTTCGGCTGTATCTGCCATCTGAGGAATGGCTTTAGGCGAGACAAAAGACCCGAAGTCTAAGGTGTGAAATCCACAGTTCAACAAGGACTGCAGGTAGGCAATTTTATGGGGGGTAGGTATCCAGGTTTTGATGCCTTGCATGGCGTCTCGGGGACATTCGACCAATTGAACCTGTGGAGTTTGCATGCTTAAAAATAAGCAATATCCAGTGAAAACAAGAGGAAGACTCCCAAAAGCAGCAGTATGATTGCTTGGATACGATTAATCCAAAAAGCAGCTGAAGGCAGTTGGGTGATCACTTTTTGAAGGCGATTACCCGCCAAAGCAACTGCGCTGAAAACAACCAAGGTGACTGTGGAGAAAATAAGCCCCAAAACAGTCATTTGCCACCATACAGGTAGCGAAGTAGAAAAAATAAATCCAGGGAAAAATGCCATGAAAAACAGAGCTACTTTAGGGTTCAAGGCATTCATCAAAAACCCTTGACCATAGAGTGCTAATCGGCTTTTATCCCGATCATCCTTTATGGAGGG
>DFSJ01000078.1:2891-4202 GCA_002378585.1 Flavobacteriaceae bacterium UBA3440
GACCAGGGTAGTTGAAACAATAAGGTAGAAATTCCAGCGCTGACTAAAAGTGTATGCCAAAGACAACCTGTCACTAAACCAAAGACAACTGCCAACGCTTTTTTGGGTTGATAAACCATTGACTGAACAGCCACATAGAGAATATCTGGCCCGGGCATTAATGCCAAGATAACTGATTGCACTAGAAACAACCAGAGTAGCTCCATACCTTAATTTTGGGAACTTTTTTGGGCTTGATCAATCAAAGCTTGATTGATGGATCTAATCAAACCGGGACCCTCGTAGACAAATCCTGTGTAGAGCTGAACCAATGAGGCTCCAGCCTCCAATTTATCCAGTGCATCCTGAGCGGAGTGTATGCCACCCACACCGATAATCGGAAAAGATCCCCCACTGTGCCGATGTAAAAAGCGAATCACCTCGGTACTTCTTTGGGTGAGCGGTTGACCACTCAAACCACCAACTTGTTCCACCAAAGATTGATCGCTGCGCAATCCTCCTCGTTCAATAGTCGTATTGGTGGCAATGACCCCATCCGTATGGGTCTTTTGGATGATTTCAACTATATCGATCAACTGTTCTTGGGTTAAATCTGGTGCGATTTTGAGCAAAATTGGTTTTTCAACCACAGCGTGTTTGGCGGCTAATTCTTTTCCCCTTTTTTTAAGTTCAGTCAGCATAGCCATCAAAGGCTCCTTATCTTGAAGTGCGCGCAATCCAGGGGTATTTGGCGAGCTCACATTGACCACAAAATAGTCCACTACAGGGTACAAAGATTCTAGACAAATCAAGTAGTCGCTCAGGGCGTCCTCGTTTTCAGTTACCTTGTTTTTGCCAATATTCCCACCAACCAAGACATTTTTATTGCGCCTTAACCTGTTAACTGCCGCATCAACCCCCTGATTGTTGAATCCCATTCGGTTGATAATGGCTTGATCCATAGGTAGGCGAAAAAGTCTTTTTTTGGGATTTCCGGGTTGTGCTTTGGGGGTTAACGTACCTACTTCTATGAATCCAAACCCTAGGTCGGAAAGCCCTTGAACACAAAGCGCGTCTTTGTCAAAGCCTGCTGCTAGTCCTACTGGATTTTTAAAGTGCAATCCAAAAACAGTTCGCTCCAGCGCCGGATGCTCTTGGGTAAACAATCTTTTGTAGAGTCGCAATAGACCAAGGGAGTTAGCCCAAGACAACAAAGAAAAAACTTTGTGGTGTACCCACTCGGGGTCACATTGAAACAATAACGGTTTGACAATCTTTTGATACATAGCAAAAGGGTACAAAAAAGGCCGCCTCAGGCGGCCTTTAAACTTT
>DFSJ01000024.1 GCA_002378585.1 Flavobacteriaceae bacterium UBA3440
CAAATCAATAGTTTGCCATTGCTCAGGGTCCAAGGAACAATATCGTTTTGACTTAGGCCAGAAAATGAGCCCGATCCAATCAGGTTTTACCTCCAACACAGCTTGGATGTTCTCCCTTTGGGTCATGCCGCAAACTTTTAGTTCCAGATGATTTAGGCTCATATACGGGTAATTTCTTCAATCATTAATCGCGTAGCCTCGCCGGGGTTATCCGACTTCATCAAATGTTCTCCAACGAGAAAGCCACGGTATCCCACGGATCGTAACGCCCTAATTTCTTGTGCGTCAGTCAATCCACTTTCTGAAATCTTAACCAGGTGATCCGGGATGTGCCGGGCAAGATCGATACTTACCTGTGTCGATACCTCAAAGGTCTTTAAATTTCGGTTATTGACTCCGACCATATCAATGTTAGGTGTCAGTGAGCGATTGAGTTCAGACAAGTCATGAACCTCCAAAAGCACTTCCAAGCCTAACTCATGCGCTAAACCGCTTAGTACATCAATCGACTTGGGATCTAATGCGGCCGCGATTAACAAGATCACGTCGGCACCCCACGCTTTAGCTTCGTGGACCTGATAGGGATCCACCATAAAATCTTTGCGCAATAGGGGTAAGGTACAACTGGCACGCGCAATAATCAAGTCCTCTGGCGCTCCGCCAAAATAACCTACTTCGGTCAATACGGACATACCGCATGCACCCCCTGATTGGTAGCCTTGGGCCACCTCTTGAATATGGTGATCTGTTCTTATGTGATTTTTCGAGGGAGATCTTCTTTTGTGTTCTGTGATCAATCCACTGGTACTGTGATATAATGCCTCCCTTAGTGAATAGGCATTTCTGGCATATAAAGGCATGGACTGTAATACAGATAGAGGCACCTGATTTTTCACCAGGTCCACCTGCACTTGTTTGTTGCGGCATATGCGGGTTAGGATATCCATGACTTTGAGATATTTTGCAATTCAATAAATGATTGGTGAGCACGCCCAGACTCTAGACTTTCAACTGCTAGATCGACAGCATGAGCTAAACTGCATCCTTTGACAGTGGATATGGCCAATGAGGCATTGGCACAAACCACCTCGTTTTGCGCTTGGGTGCCTTGGCCTTTGAGTACCTTTAGGAAAATTTTTGCGGCATCTTCCACGCCATCCCCCCCAGTAATATCGCCCATTTTCCAGAGATGGGCTTTAAAATCTTGAGGATTTAATAAAGACTCACCTTGGGGTGTGATGATTTTTGCACTTCCGGTCAAGGAGATTTCATCATACCCATCCAGCGCATGTACAATGGTGTATTTGATTTGGTCTTTTTGATAAAGGTATTGATACATCCTGGCCAGTTCTAGTTGAAAAACGCCCACCAGCTGATAGGTTGGTCTTGAGGGGTTCACCATAGGCCCCAACATATTGAAAAAAGTTTTAACGCCAAGACTTCTGCGCACAGGAGCCACCTGTTTCATGGCCGGGTGAAAAAGAGGAGCGTGCAGCACACAGATACCTGCCTTTTCGATACAACTGCGCAAAAACGCCTCATCAGCGCTAAATTTAATGCCCATCGCTTCGAGTACATTGCTTGACCCACAGGCCGAAGAAACCCCATAATTACCGTGTTTGGCTACGTGTATCCCTGCTCCAGCAGTCACAAAAGAGGCTAGAGTTGAAATATTAAAAGTGTCTTTGCCGTCACCCCCAGTGCCACATAGGTCAATTGGAGTGTATGTAGATAAGTCTATGGGGATACAAAGCTCAAGCAGTGCATCCCGAAATCCAGCTAATTCCTCAATACTGATACTGCGCATCATGTATACCGTCAAGAAAGCTGCGATCTCAGATTCTGAGTACTGACCGTGAGCGATTTGGGTCAATACTTCCTTGGCTGACTCTTTGGTCAGTTGCTGGTGTTGGGTCAATTGGTTGAGTAGGGTCTTCATCCGCTAAAAGTATTTGGTGTGTTTCAGCCATTGAGCCAGCATATGTGCGCCATCTGGTGTGAGAATCGACTCGGGATGAAACTGTACCGCACAAACTTCGTATTCCTCGTGTCGGATGGCCATAATTTGCCCATTTAAGTCCCGAGCAGTAACGCGAAGTAGAGCGGGCAAATCAGTCTGGTTCACCACCCAAGAATGATATCTTCCCACCTGTATTTGATTGGATAAACCTTGGAAAATAGGTTCAGAGGTATCTACATCGATCGGGGTGCTTATTCCGTGATACACTTGGCTCAGGTTGGTCAAACTTCCTCCAAACACTTCAGCTATAGCTTGTTGTCCCAAGCATACACCCAGTATAGCTTTGGTTGGCGCGTATTGTCGGATAATCGCTTTGAGCAGACCAGCTTCATCTGGAATTCCAGGGCCTGGGGACAGTACGATGTGGTTGTAGGGGGCTATTTCCTCCAGCGTAATTTGGTCGTTGCGCACCACGTGTACAGATGCGCCTAACGCTTCGAGGTGGTGGACCAAGTTGTAGGTAAAACTGTCGTAGTTATCGATAACAAGTATTTCTTTCATCTCCTTAAAGGCCTTCTGCCATGATTAATGCTTTTTGTAAAGCGCCTAGTTTGTTATAGGTTTCTTGGTTCTCAGCTTCAGCGCTTGATGCAGCTACAATACCAGCACCTGCTTGAAAGTAGAGGGTTTGGTTCTTGCTCAAAAAGGTGCGTATCATGATCGCGTGGTTGAAATTTCCTGAAAAATCCATGAATCCAATTGCGCCCCCATAATATCCTCTTGGGGTAGGTTCATAGCGCTCGATCAGCTCCATGGCTTTGTGCTTGGGAGCACCGCTTAAAGTACCTGCAGGGAACGTATCGGCCACTACATTCATGGTGGGTACTTCGGGTTTTTTTCTTCCGGTTACTTTGGAGACTAGATGGATCACATGAGAGAAAAATTGAACCTCTTTATAAGTTTCTACCTGAACAATTCGGCCGTGTCTGCTCAAATCATTGCGCGCGAGATCGACCAACATCACATGCTCTGCATTTTCTTTAGCGTCCTCGCTGAGTTTTTTGGCCAGCTCCGCGTCTTGTTCATCATTTCCTGTTCTGCGGAAGGTACCCGCTATGGGGTGAATTTCGCATAAATCGTTTTTTACGACTAATTGAGCTTCAGGAGAACTGCCCAATAATTTAAAATTTCCGTAGTCGAAATAGAACAAATAAGGGGAAGGATTGATCGTTCTTAATGCTCGATACACATTAAATTCATCGCCCTGAAAGGGTTGCTCAAACCTTCTGGAAAGCACCAATTGAAATACGTCTCCTCGTTGGCAATGTGTTTTTGCCAGAGATACCATAGACTTAAAATCCTGATCAGCCACGTTGGTTTTTTGATCGCCCACTAGTTTAAACGGATAACTGGGAAATGAGGGTACCTGAATCCAGCCAGCTAGTTCAGCTAAATTACTTATCTGATCTTCCGTGTGGTGGCAAAACAAATAAGCTTCATTGTTGAAATGATTAATGGCTATGATGTTTTGGTAAACTGCATAATACACCTCTGGAATAGTGGTTTCGGCCTCTTTTTTTTCAATGGTGATGTCCTCAAAATAGCGAACGCTGTCATAAGCCATATAGCCAAACAGACCATGGTTGATAAATTTAAATGCAGGACCATCTACGGCAAATGAGGTACTGAATCGGGCAATAATGTCGGGTACACTTTTCTTGCTTTCTAAGACATAGTTTTGTGAACTTCCATCCGGAAACCGCTCCTCTACCTGATCGCCTTCAATTTTGATCCAGGCTATTGGCTGACAACAGATGTAGGAAAAACTATTGTCATTGGCGTGATAATCACTGCTTTCCAACAAAATGCTTTGGGCAAATCGATCTCTGATCTTCAGGTAAACGCTCACCGGAGTAAGCGTGTCGGCCAGTAATTTCTGGTAGTCAGTTTTAAGACGATGAATTCTCATAGCAAGGTTATTAAAGAAAAAAGGCTTGTCGTGAAGACAAGCCTTAGTATGGTTATACAGTAGGGTTTGCTCACAGGTTTTGCTGTAAGTTATTCCACCACCAAGAAAATTTGTTTTTGTTGTTCATGGCCTCAAAGATAAGTAACCTGTACAAAAAAACAAGTGTTCCATTAAAATTGAAGGGTTACTTCTAGATCGAATTCATTGTTGATGGCTTTGTCACCCAAGTTTTCAAAGAAATTGTTAGATCCGTAACGAATATCGTATAATGTACGGTCAATTTTCAATGATGCTTTGGCTGTGTTATCAGCAACGGTCATGGGGAAGCTTACAGGCTGAGTAATTCCTTTGATGGTTAAATCTCCGGTTACTTGGTATCCCCCAGCAGCGTCTACACCTACTTGAGTGATGACCAATTGAGCAGTAGGATGAGCTTCAGTTCCAAAGAAATCATCTGATTTCAAATGTCCTTCCAACTTTCCTTTCATTTCACCATCTAAGTCGGTAGCTACAAGACTAGTCATGTCTACAGTGAAAGAACCTCCTGTGAGTACTTGATCTGCAAAAGTCAAATTACCTTCAGTGAGCGCTATAGTACCCTCGTGTTGACCAGTAACTTTGTAGCCTTTCCAAAATACTTGGCTTTCAGCAGCCTTCACAGCAACCGTGTTGTTGGTTGTAGCTTCAACAGCAACAGCCGCCTCTTCTTGGTTTTCTTTTTTGGCGCCACAAGCGACAAACATCACAGCAATTCCTGCCATTAATAATCCTTTTTTCATGTTGTTTTGGGTTTAAATTTGTTTAATAATTGGGTTAATTGTGCTAGCTCATCCAGACTAAATGACTGTGTGAGTAGTTCTTCTGCTTCAGCAATAGATTTTGAAAGTTGTGTGAGTAAAGAAATTCCATTCTGGGTAATGCTCACTTCAATTTTTCTTCTGTTTTCAGGGCATACCTGGCGTTCCACAAGTCCTTTGGCTATTAATTTGTCCACGACTCTTGTGGTGTTACTACTTTTATGAATCATGCGTTCATTAAGTGTCTCCATATACGCAGTATCTCTGTACCCTTTTAATATGCGGAGCACATTAAATTGTGCTAAACTAATGTCAAAGGGCTTTAGAGATTCCAATAGATTTTCCTGAATGTGGGTGTGCACCATATGAATCAAAAGACCTATGCGGGCTCTAGGAGCTATAGGCTTTGATGCTCTTATGATTACCTCTACATTCATGTATATACAAAATTTGTAGGTACAAATGTAATACTATTTTTGACTAGACAATGAATAACTTTGTAATTTTGGTCACCAACCCATGTGAACTAATACGTTAGGTTTGCATAAAAAAATAAAGTTATGGCAGATTTATCTCAGCAAAATTGGAGAGAACAACTTGAAAATGATGATCGAGCAGTTATTATAGACGTAAGAACAGCCGATGAGGTGGCAGAAGGTATGATCGAGGGGGCACAGCACATAGATATCTTTGGAGGCCCTGCATTTATACAAGCAGTTGAACAACTCGATCCTGACAAATCATATTATGTCTATTGCAGATCAGGAAACCGCAGTGGGCAAGCTTGTGCACTGATGAATGCCAAGGGTATAGCTCGTGCTTATAACCTGCTCGGTGGTGTGATGAGTTGGGAGGGGCCTTTAGTGTAATGCTGGTCAATCTAATTCATTTTTTTCAGAAGTTTGGTTTTCGCATTGCTCAGCGATTAGGAGAACGGTTAGGTATTCGTACCCGACTGATGCGTGTGATGTTTATCTATTTCAGTTTTATGACCTTGGGTGCAGGATTTGCACTTTACCTATTTATAGGTGTGGTGATGAAAATCAAAGATCTATTTCACGCGAAAAGAACCTCAGTATTTGATCTGTAGCCCATGAAAGATTTTTTCAAATCTAAAATTTGGCTTTCAGTAGTCTTGCTCAATACATTGATATTCATGGGTATGTTGGGCTACAGATACATTTCAGATTTCAAGTGGCTGGATGCTTTATACATGTCCGTGATTACGGTGACCACTGTGGGGTATGGAGAAATCACCCCTCTGGGCCCCGCGGGGAGAATTTTCACTATGTTCCTGCTGCTGGCTAGTTTGTTCATCATCGGTTTTTCGCTCCGCGCTATCACGGAAGAACTGTTGGCCAACAATACGCTTTTGCAACTCAGAAAAAAGAAACTAACCAAAATAATTAGGCGGATGGAGAAACAGGTAATTATTTGCGGATATGGAAGAAATGGGGCGCAAGTAGCGGCCAAACTTCAGTCATTTCATATGCCGTTTGTGGTAATTGACAAGAATGAGTCAGTAGCACAACGCATAGGGAAAGACATTGTTTTTATTCAGGGGGATGCCAATGATGACGACGTATTACTCACGGCTGGAATAGAGCGTGCAGGATACTTAATCGCTGCATTGCCCGATGATGCATCCAACTTGTATTTGGTGCTTTCTGCACGTCAATTGAACCCTAAATTGGTTATTATCAGCCGAGCGTCGGATCCCTCAGCTTGTAAAAAACTAACCTTGGCTGGAGCGGATCAAGTAGTACTTCCTGAGCGCATAGGGGGGGATCACATGGCTTCGCTGGTGGCTGATCCGGATCTGATTACTTTTATGGATCGTTTGGGAATGGGTGGTAAAGAGAAAACTAACTTGGTGGAAATTTCCCTGGACACGATGATCGATGAACGGGGTGCATCCACCCTAAGGGACTTAAATCTGCGTCATAAAACCGGTTGTACTGTTATTGGTTACATCTCTGAATCGGGCCAATACATCATCAATCCAGAAGCGGACCAGTTGTTGGATCCCAAAGGAAAGATCATTGTTTTGGGGCGTTCGGAACAGATAGATGCCTTGCATCAAGTGTTCAGTTTTTAGTCGGCTGACAATTTCTGCCTTTCTGCGCGATAATTTGATTGCTCGGATTTTTTTTTGGATATTGCTCGTTCAAAACGAAACTAATCCAAAACTCCATGAACAAATTTAGATTGCTGGCTTTTTTGCTTTTTGCACTTCCACTAACCACTTGGGCGCAAGAAGTTGAAAAAGGCCTAGATGAACGCGTGAATGATGCATTTATGCCTATAGCTACTTGGTGGGAATCATTAGTACTAACCACTGTTCCTGTCGGCCCAATGAATGTTCCTTTTGTTCTGTTGCTCTTAATCGGGGGCGCCACATTCTTTACTATTTACTTTAAGTTTCCCAGTGTTTCTCAGTTTGGACTCGCCTTGCGCACAGTGAGAGGCAAATACGATGCAGTGGATCACGATCCCAAAAACTCTACACCTGAGGACAAAGACGGAGAAGTAAGTCATTTTCAGGCCTTGGCCACCGCAGTTTCAGGTACGGTGGGCTTAGGGAATATCGCTGGCGTTGCAGTAGCTATTGCCATGGGTGGTCCAGGAGCTACTTTTTGGATGATTGTCTGCGGCTTAATCGGGATGTCTTCAAAATTTGTTGAGTGCACATTAGGTGTGAAATACAGAGATGTAGATCAAAACGGAGTGGTGTATGGAGGACCTATGTACTATTTATCCCGCGGTCTGAATGAACTAGGCTGGAAACAGATCGGTAAGTTTCTAGGTGTGTTGTTTGCTGTGCTTTGTGTAGGTGCCTCTTTTGGTGGTGGCAATGCCTTCCAGTCAAATCAAGCTACTGTTCAAATAATTTCTATGTTTAACCTCGAAGGTGGTTCCATAGGGGTGATCATTGGGTTGATATTGGCCGTATTGGTGGGTATTGTGATCATCGGCGGTATCAAGCAAATCGCTAAGGTTACGGAGAAAATTGTTCCGTTTATGGCGGGGCTATATATTTTGGCTTCACTGGTCATCATTTTTGCCAACATCCAATATGTGGGCCCAGCTTTTACCATGATTTTTGAGGGGGCCTTTACCCCACAAGCTGGTTTAGGCGGGATTGTAGGAGTGATTATTGTCGGATTTCAACGTGCCGCATTTTCAAATGAAGCGGGTGCAGGTTCAGCAGCGATTGCACATTCTGCTGTGAAAACCAAGTACGCAGCTAGTGAGGGAGTAGTAGCCCTTTTAGAACCCTTCATTGATACAGTAGTCATTTGTACGATGACTGCTTTGGTGATTATTTTCTTCAATATGGATGTCAATGCCTTTGATTACGGTAATGCCGTAGGCAGCACAGTTCAGTTAAATGCTACCGGAAACTATATAGGTGGTGTGGATCTGACATCTATGGCCTACGACTCTGTTATTCCTGGATTTAGGTATGTGCTTACCTTTGCGATAGTTTTGTTTGCCTTCTCAACCATGATATCCTGGTCTTACTATGGACTTCAAGCTTGGAAATATTTATTTGGACGCGGTAGAGTAGCCGATGTGGTATACAAAGTGTTGTTCCTAACATTTATTGTCATTGGTGCAGGCGCCACACTCGACGCAGTGATCAAGTTTTCAGATGCGATGATACTAGCTTTAGTGTTTCCGAATATGATTGGCCTTCTTTTGCTTTTCCCCAAAGTTCAAAAAGAATTAAAAAGATATGTCAGTGCTATCAAAGAGGCGCAATTGAGTTAATTTTAAAAAAACATACCCATGAAACCCCTTTTGGCTTGGTCTTTACATCAGCAAAAAGGGGTTTTTCTTTTGTTATTTTTCGGTTTAACGGTTGAGTTCTTTAGTTTACTTGATTTCATGCCTGAGTACCCCATAGCACCCGCGATACCTCCATGGACAGTTGAGGTGCCCACCAACTTATCCGTTGAACGTGATGCTCGAGAATTTCGTCTGCAAAAAGAGGTCCATGTACCCATAAAAGCCAATAAAGTCGTTGTTAAAAAGGACTTGAATTTGGCCAAGGCAGAAGATTTACTGCCGGTACACGGTATTGGTCCGGTATTGTCTCAACGTATCATTAATTATAGAGAGGCGCTCGGAGGGTACAAGAAGGAAAGCCAGTTATACAAAGTGTATGGGTTGGACAGTGTCGTTGTACTCAGACTTTTTGATTATTTTTACTTGACTAACCAATAAAGGATGTATTTTTGTTTCATCTTTTTTGCTTAAGGATAAACAAAATACAGATCACATATATGAGTCTACCACAACCCATTGGATTTCACTACACAGATACACAAACAATGGTCGCTGAAGCAGCCAAAGATTTTGCCCAGCAATTTATCGCTCCTCATGTTCGGATTTGGGATGAAAAACAACATTTGCCATTAGATGTACTTCAAAAGGCAGGTGAACTTGGTTTTATGGGGATTCTAGTTCCAGAGCAATATGGAGGATCTGGATTGGGGTACCATGAATACATCGCCATTGTTGAAGAAATATCCAAGGTTGATCCTTCAATCGGATTGTCTATTGCGGCGCACAATTCATTGTGTACCAACCATATATTATCTTTTGGTGATGAAGTACAAAAGCAAAAGTGGATTCCAAAACTAGCTTCTGGTCAATGGATCGGTGCTTGGGGACTCACGGAACACAATACCGGATCTGACGCTGGTTCCATGAGTACCACGGCTGTTAAACAAGGAGACCATTGGGTGCTTAACGGGACAAAAAATTTCATCACCCATGGAGCAACGGGACAAGTAGCCGTTGTCATTGCCAGAACTGGAGAAAAAGGCGCTAAAAATAACGCTACTGCATTTGTGGTAGAAAGGGGCACGCCGGGCTTTAGCGCTGGTAAGAAGGAAGATAAGTTAGGTATGAGGGCTTCTGAGACGGCGGAAATGGTTTTTGACCAATGTGTTATTCCTGATAGCCACCGACTGGGTGCCGTTGGAGAAGGCTTTAAGCAGAGCTTAGCTATTTTGGATGGCGGTAGAATCTCCATTGCCGCACTTTCTTTAGGTATTGGTTTGGGAGCTTTTGAGGCAGCTTTAAAATATGCTGGTGAACGCCACCAATTTGGTCAACCTATCAGTTCTTTCCAAGGTATTTCATTTAAGTTAGCTGATATGGCTACAGAAATTGAGGCGGCTAGTTTGATGACTCACAAGGCAGCTGCGCTAAAAAATGCCAAACAACCCATGACGCAAATAGGGGCCATGTGCAAGCTATACGCTTCAGAGATGTGTGTACGCGTGGCTACTGAGGCGATTCAGATATTTGGAGGTTATGGATATACCAAGGATTTTCCTGTAGAGAAATATTATAGAGACGCAAAACTCTGTACTATAGGTGAGGGGACCTCTGAAATTCAGAAGTTGGTGATTTCCAGAAATATTTTGAAATAGTAGGATTGAATATCCAAGAAACGTTTATATTTGCAATCCTAAAACTATAAAGAAAGGAGGTTCGTCTTATGTTAATTATACCCATCAAAGAAGGAGAGAATATCGATAGAGCGCTTAAACGTTTCAAGAGAAAGTTTGACAAAACTGGCACAATGCGCCAATTGAGAGATCGTCAGCAGTTTACAAAACCTTCAGTAACTAAAAGAAAGCAAGTTCAGAAGGCTGCATACATCCAGAACTTAAGAGATCAAGCAGATCTATAGTCTCCTTAACCACATTTGATGTGATTGACATAAAGTCCCGGCCTCGGGACTTTTTTGTTTTTACTGGTTTTCACTATCTTTCAGTATGTCCCTAAACGCATTCAAAGATTATCTTTTGATGGAGCGAATGGCTTCTGCTCATACCCTTAAGGCCTACTTGAGGGATTTGACTTCGTTTGCCGAGTTTTTACAAGAACAGTATCAGGTATCTGTTGATTCAGCCCAATACATTCATGTTAGGGCCTGGATGGTTTTTTTGATGGATCACGGCAATAAACACCAAACCATTAATCGCAAGATATCCTCTCTGAAGGCATATTATCAATTTTTATTGAAGACAGGATGGTTGACATTAAGTCCTTTAGAGGTCCATCAATCACTTAAGTCAAGACCAAAATTATCCTTGCCGTTTTCGATTAATGAAATGAATGCGCTTTTTGATCAATGGGGTAGTCAGATCACTCAGCTCGATTTTGATGAATCCCGGAATCGATTAGTGTTGGCCTTGTTATACGGAACGGGCATTCGTCGCGCGGAGTTGACCGGACTTAACTTGATTGATGTGGATCTTGATCGAGCTCAAATAAAAGTTCTAGGTAAGCGCAATAAAGAGCGTTTGGTCCCATTGATTGAGTCGTTAATCCCTATGTTGAAATACTACTTGAATCAAAGATCTAAGTTGAGTCTCCATCAGGAAACGCACTCGCTTTTTGTCATGTCAGACGGTCGAAAACTCTCCGATTCATTTGTATATCGATTGGTAAATCGCTATCTTAGTGAAGTGACCTCCAAAGAAAAAAGAAGTCCTCATATGTTGCGCCACACGTTTGCCACGCATGTTTTGCAGTCAGGTGCAGACTTAAATTCTGTAAAGGAACTATTAGGGCATAGCAGCCTAGCAGCTACACAAGTATATACGCACAACAGTATTGAGGATTTAAAAAAATCATATCGAGGAGCACATCCAAGATCTACCAAAAAATAGTCCCCACAGAGGGCTGTGTATGTTTCATTTAAATAGTTCTGTGATGAAAGTAACCATTCAAGATGTCAATTTTAATGCCGATCAAAGTTTGATTGAATTTGTGCAAAATCGTATCCATAAAATGGAGCATTTTTTTGACCATGTGATCGATGTAGATGTGTTTTTGAAAGTAGAAAATACCTCAGATAAAGAGAACAAGATCATGGAATTAAAGGTGCATGTACCCAAGGAAAGCATTGTGGTGACTAAACAGTGTAAAACATTTGAGGAGGCGGCTGATACGGCTTGCAGCTCAGCTGAACGAATCTTAAAAGAGCTCAAAGAAAAGCGAAGGAAAATGGCGTAAATTTTTTTTAAAATATTTTGAATGCTCAAATATTTCCCTACATTTGCAGTCCGTTTGAAAAAGCGGACTTTTTTTTGTTAAAAAGAAAAGTAAATGCCGATGTAGCTCAGTTGGCTAGAGCAGCT
>DFSJ01000015.1:0-1360 GCA_002378585.1 Flavobacteriaceae bacterium UBA3440
TCGGATAAATCTTGGATAAAACCTGCACCACTCTTGGGATCTACGTCCCGACCATCGGTAAATCCGTGAATGTACCCGCGAATCCCTGCGGCTTCTCCTGCATCAACCAGTGATTTGATATGTTCTATGTGCGCGTGTACTCCACCATCCGATAACAACCCTAAAAAATGAACCGGTTTGTCTTGGACTTTAGCATAATTAAACGCCTTTTTGATCACTTCTTCTTGAGCTAGTGTTCCCTGAGATACTGCCAAATTAACTTTGGCCAAATCTTGATACACAATTCTTCCTGCTCCTAAGTTCATATGCCCTACCTCAGAGTTACCCATCTGTCCTTCTGGTAATCCAACATGCATACCATCTGTACGCAAGGTGGCGTTTTGGTAGGTTTGGTATAAACCATCGATAAATGGCGTATTGGCTTGGTCTATGGCGGAAACGGCTGGATTTGGCGACACACCCCATCCATCGAGGATCATCAATAATACTTTTTTGTTCATTTTAGGGAATTTTATTCGATAAACAGTGCAAAATAGAGCACAAAAATACATTCATTCTTTATTGCTGGTTCATTTTTACCACAATAAACACAAATTTCCTTTACAGGGAACGGTACATCACATAGTGTGGACCTATGGAGTCAATCTCAAACACAGGACCTATCTCCTTATAGCCCAATGTTGTGTAGAATAGTTGCGCACTGACGCGGGCGTTCATCCACAGAATTTGATCATGTCGCTGGCGCGCAATTTCTTCTAAGGCCCTGACTAGCTCAGCTCCGATTCCTTTTCTGTGATGACTTGGAAGTACAGCCATGCCCCTGAGTTGTGCCCCTTTTAAGCCAAGGAAATAGGGACTATTTTCCACCAAAAGTGTGGCCACTCCTATCAGTTGATTATTCACCACATCAAATGCCCCAAGGTGGATGGTATCGTGGCGATCATCACCACCCATGGCACAGGTTTCCAAGGGCCTTCCAGGTCGGAGCACTGGATGACGTACTACATAGGTTTCCAGGGCTCTAATGGTCCGAATTTCAATGGTTTTGTCCTGCATGAAAAGGAATTTGATCGATGAATTGAGGAGGTTGGTCTGGAGTAAACATTTTGGCTTGTCCATTTCCTTCAAGATTAATGGTGCGGCCGTTCACCCTTAACCAAGTACCCTCTACCAAACCCACCACAGGAATGGGGTTAAATGATTGAAATTCTTGGATTCGCCCCATCCGTGTTTCTCCTTGATGGTTGGGGATAATGGCTTCGGTGTAGTGGGCGTTTATATTAAAAGGAAGAATACCCATGGTTTTAAAACTAGCTGGGTAAACAACGGGCATATCATTGGTGGTTTGCATGCTAAGTCC
>DFSJ01000015.1:1714-1844 GCA_002378585.1 Flavobacteriaceae bacterium UBA3440
TGGCCAATGCTTCCATCAAGCCAAATCCGTGTAAACTGTGCACCAAAGCAAAGGTATTTCCGCCCCCAGTAAAAAACGCCTCAGATTCTCGAATGGCGTCCAATGGGTTCTCCCATTGATGAATCCCTTT
>DFSJ01000015.1:2117-2535 GCA_002378585.1 Flavobacteriaceae bacterium UBA3440
ACCGAATACCCCAAAGCAGCCAAAGTCTGCCTGGCATGGCGGGTATAACTATCCCAGCTCATCCCTGATGGTCTGGCATAGGGAATAAAAGTGATGGTTCTGGTGTGACCAAAAAGGGTATTGAGTTCTTCGCTTAGGTAGGCCAAAAAGCGCTCACCAGGCATGGTACTCGTACTGGCCAGTAGTAATTGATAGTTAGCGGTGTGGGCCATAGCTCATTTAATCAGGTGTAAATTAACAAAACTTTAGCCACTCCAATCGTCGAAACGAGTCAAAATGGCGGAGCTTACTCGGCATTTTGAATTATTTTAGTGCCATAAACCATTTCTATGAAGCGCTACTTCTTCCTGTTGGGTGTACTGATCAGCCTGTCTGTCTATGCCCAGAGCCCAACATTGATCAAGGGCCAAGTATTGTA
>DFSJ01000015.1:2913-5501 GCA_002378585.1 Flavobacteriaceae bacterium UBA3440
GTATTGGTGATGAATTGGTTTTTATGGCTTTGTCCTACAATTTGGCGCGCATTATCATTGATCAACAAACGTTGGATCGCGGTAGATTGGTCGTAGAGGTTACGGAAAAAGTAACCGCCTTGGAAGAGGTGGTCGTGGGACCTGAAAACGAAACAGCCTTCATCAAACTCAAAAATGAGGAATTCAAGTCCTATTACTATGAAATTGATCGTGGATCCACTGTAGATAATATAGCCCAGCCAATGTCGGTTCGTGGACTTCAAAATGGACTTAATTTCGTCTCTTTGTTTAAACTCCTCAGGGGTGCTCCAAAAACCGAAGACCAACCTCAAGGACCACAGCTCAAATTGAGCGAGCTATTGGTTCGGGTGTACGACGATTCATTTTTCACCCAGGATTTAGCACTTCCAGGATCATTAATTCCTGAGTTCTTAGTGTATTGTGACCAACATGTGCCCACACAATCATTGTTGTTGAAGAAAAACGAGTTTGAGCTTATTGATTTCTTGGTAGCACAGAGCAATCAGTTTAAAGCCATGATGGATGTCCAATAAATTTTTTGGTTTATTGATCTTGATTTTCTTTTGCGCCAGTTGGTCTGTTCAAGCACAAGATTTTAACCAGATATATGACAGTATCATTCGCTTGGATGAAGTAGTGGTGTTTCCGTTTAGGTTATCGGGTCAATTAGAGCTAGATGCCTCAAAAATTAAAACGACACCTGAGGTATCTAAGTACAGTCTTGCCTTGCCCAATCGATACGTATTGCCCAAAACCCAAACAGAACGATTGCTTTTTGAGGCGACAACCGGCGGAGGCATTATTCCATTAAATCCGATACTTAACGCGCTTAACGGCCGAACAAAAATGCTGAAACAACGTTTAGAACGGGACCGCAGGTACGCACTTACTCAGCAAACAGCTGGCTGGGCACCTGATTCTATTTTCACCCAGCAATGGGGTATTCCCCAAAGTCGAATCGAGGAGTTTCTCTACTACTGTGAACAGGATCCAGAATTTATCCTTTTAGCACGCAGTAAAGACAGATTGGCCCTATGGGCTTACTGGGACCGTAAAAGCACTCTATTTTTAAACCCTAATACCGAACAATGAAGTATCATCCATGGTTGACCCACCTCTTTGTGGGGTTGTTTTTTTGGCTAGCTCTATCGAGTTTTCACAAGTTTTACCTGAGCGTTTCCGAAATCAGGTACAGTTCAGCAGACAAAACCATTCAAGTGACTTCCAGAATCTTTATGGATGATCTGGAGCAGCTCATGGAGGATCGGTATGGAATCACGGCAGACTGGTTAACCCCTAAGCAGCATCCAGGAGCACAGGGGCTATTGGAAAAATACCTCTCTCAGCGTTTTGTGGTCAAGCGCGATGGAAAAATTCTCCCGTTGAAACTTTTGGGACTTAAAGAACAAAACGATGTATTTGTTTTGTTTATAGAATTTTCTGTTGACAACTGGGAACAGACAAAACAGCTATCGGTACAAAACAGAGTATTGATGGATTTGTTTGAAGAACAGCAGAATGTGGTGCATTTATACCTAAATGGAAAGAAAAGCAGTACGGTGCTCGATCGAGATCGCCCGGAAACAGTTCAGGAATTTTAACCACAAGCAGATTGACACATAAAAATTCAGTAAATTCACCTCTCATAAATCAAATTCGACAATGAAACAAATCAAATACACCTTACTAGCACTCAGTGCACTGGTATTTGCCACGGCATCTGGTCAAGAGTCTTCGACGCCAAGTCGTCAACCAGGGCATGAAAACACCAACAAATTCCGACAAATGTATCAGGAGTTTGCTACCCCCAACACCTATCGTTCTGCTTCGGGTGCTCCAGGGCCTGATTATTACCAACAGCAGGCGGACTATAAAATGAAAATCACCTTAGATGATAAAAATGCGCGTATTTACGGTGAAGAAACCATTACCTACACCAACAACAGCCCCGATGCACTCGAGTTTTTATGGCTTCAGTTGGATCAAAACGTTCGTGCCAAAGATTCAAAATCTCCCTTAAGGGATGGTTCTGGAGTTCCGTTGGCTCAACAAGCGGCTTCATTTACTGAAGCATACTTGAGCGAGCCCTTTGACGGAGGCTTTAATATTGAATTTGTCAAGGATGTCACTGGTAAGGCATTGCCCTACACCATTAACCAAACCATGATGCGCGTTGACCTTCCTGTGGCCTTGGCCTCAAAAGGCACCTATAGTTTCTCCGTAAAGTGGTGGTACAACATCCCTGACCATACGGTAAACAGAGCTCGATCTGGCTATGAGTTTTTCCCTGAAGACGGTAACCGCGCTTATGTAATCGCCCAGTTTTTTCCAAGAATGGCCGTGTACAGCGACGTAGAAGGATGGCAAAACCATCAATTTTGGGGCAGTGGTGAATTTGCCCTTCCTTTTGGTAACTATGAGGTAGACATTACCGTTCCAGCTGACCACGTGCTTGACGGAACCGGTGAATTGGTCAACAGAAAAGAGGTGTACAGCAAAGAGATGATGCGCCGATTTGAACAAGCCCAAAAATCTTTTGATACCCCTGTAGTCATTGTGACTCAAGA
>DFSJ01000031.1 GCA_002378585.1 Flavobacteriaceae bacterium UBA3440
AAGACCGAGCTCTGTAAATTCCTTTACAACTGAAGCAGAACGGGAAGAAGATAATTCCCAATTTGAGGGAAATCTTGCCGTGCTGATTGGAACATCGTCCGTATGGCCTTCAACGTCAATTACGAGCTCATAGCGCTGCATGCGCTCCTTCAGCTCGTTTCCAAGCGTTTTAACAATTGAAAGTCCATTACTTTTCAACTTGGCATCGCCAGACTCAAAAAGAGAATTCGATCCCAAAGAAATTACAATTCCCTTGGTTTCAAAATCAATGGTCAAATCGGGATTGTCATTATCCGGATTATCGTACTTCTTCTCTAACGCATTGTAGAGATCCGCCAAAGGGGTTGGGTTTTTAACGTTCATCACATCGCTCTCGATTCCCCCCTTTAACTGCTCCCATTTTGATTGGGAAGGCTCACTCGCTGAGTACATGATCACGAAAAAACACATCAAAAGTGTAATCATGTCAGCATAGGTCGTGATCCAGCCACCCCCACTTTGGGGGCTATCTTGTCCAGTATTCTTATCTGCCATGATCGAGATTATTTTTTATCATCACCTGAACTTCCTTTACCAATCAAGGAGTACAATTGATCTTTAATCATTAAAGCAGATCGCCCGTCTTTCACCATAAGTATGCCTTCTAAAACGAGTTGCTCTCGTGCAGAATTCAAAACTGAATTGAAGCGGATCTTTTTTGCAAGTGGTGCAAATAAAAGGTTGGCAAATGCCGTTCCATAAAGTGTTGTCAAAAGAGCCAGTGAAAGGCCAGGACCGATTGCACTCGGATCATCAAGGTTTTGAAGCATTACAATCAATCCAAGAACAGTTCCAAACATTCCGAAAGCTGGACTCGTAATGGCCATCATATCTAGAACATCCGCTTTCTTGACCTCTTCCGTGCTTCGTTTGTCGATATAAACCTCTCCGATCTCGCGAACCTCGTGGGTTGTATAGTTTGTCGAAACCAATTCAAATAAGTACTTCGTGAGCTTATCGGGGTTGGATCTAGAAACACGCTCAATAAACCCGTTTTTGTCCGCAACAAATTCCTCCTTGTACTTCAGGATGTTTTCAATTTCCTTTTCAAGAATTTCCAATTTTCCATCGTAGTGTGAGAACATACTTTTAACGGCTCCAATAGCTTTAAACACCGTCCAAGCCGGGTACATTACGAAAAGTCCGCAAAGCATTCCACCGATAACCACGAAAAAAGAAGCAAAGTCCAAAAATGGGATTTGCAACCATGAGGGCAGGTTTTCTGTAAATTTTACTACTCCAACAGTATCTGCAGAGCCAGTTAGCAATACCAAAAGGGAAATAAAAAATCCCAAAAAAGAAGAGAAAGTGAATTTCATGGGTTAGATTAGTTTAGTTCGATTTTAATTCATTGATTGAATCCTCCACAGTTTTGGCTCGATTCCAAAACTCATATGCGTTGGTAGAGTCATTTTGAAGGAAGTAGAGCGTACCTTTTAGATTTAAAAATTCGGGGATTTCCGCCATACGGAGAATCTCGTTCGTATGGAATTCGGCCATTTTGTAATTTCCTGCACCGATATTTTCTTGAACTAGTTTGTAATACACCAATATTCGGTTCAAATCACTCATTGTAAACGCTGTCTCGTCTCTACCGATGTCGGCAATGCGACCATTGAAATTTAAGTCCAATTCGGAGTCAGCTAGGTCGAAATTCATCTTTACTTCCGAGCCATTGTTCGCGTATTTCACCTCAATTGGGTTGATATAAGTCCTTTCGATAGTGGGTAATGTCGCTTTTTGAGATTCGACAAAATTTGTCACCATCGGATCATTTGGAGTGGATCCACAACCCCAAATGGCGATAGCAACGAAAATCAGGTAGTACTTTTTCACTTTAGTCCAAGTTGACGTTTATCCCCAATCCAAAATTGAGTGTGTTTAATTCTATTCGAGTATCCCTGCCGATATAACTTCCTTTCGGATTATACTCAAGCTTGACAAATAAACCGATATTATCGGTTGGATAGAGATAGAGATTCGTACTCGAATTGATAAAGACTCCTCCGTTGAGACGGACGTTTGCATCTCCAGACAACTTAACAGTTACCCAGTTGGTAGTGTTGTAGCCAGCCCCTTTAGGCAAGAACCCCAGGTAGGCATCAAGTCCAACTCTTGGACAAATAACCGCCTGAGAGGTGTTCAGTCCTGGCAAAGTTCCATAGACATATCTAAGGCCTCCGTGCAAGCCAATCATGAATGTGTTCTTCATAGAACTAGATTGCTGCCAACAGTATTCGATATCCCCACCATAAAGGTTGACCCCCGTCAAGTTTAATGAGTCTATTCCTCCCGTCGAATTAGTAACTTTTACGTCCACCGTAGAATTATTCAAGAACATCAGCGCTAAGTCTGTCCGTGTAAATGGAGCCGGCGAGCCTAACCCTCTTTCGTTTGAAATGTATGTCTTGCTCCAAGTGGCACTAATAGTTTTCGCATCAAAAAATGTGACGCCCATGATATATCCAAAAAATTCATCGTAATCTAAACGAATGGATACATATTGGTTTATCCGGTACTTATTCACGACGGATTGGACTGAGTCGAAATTGTATCGATATTCTTTGCTAGGATCCCTATTGACAAGACGAAATGTGGTATCCGTACTGTAAATGGATGAAATGATTCGCTTTTCAAATTCAGGAATTTCGACGTAATCAAAGGCAGACCGACTCAAACTCTCTTCGAAAAAGCTTCGAATCATGGAAACTTCCCAAGAATTGATCTGTTCGCTTTTCAATTCCACCGAGCGTATGCCGATACGCCCCCTATCAACCGTTACAAAAGGCAAATCTTGACCAAATCGATTAAAAATAACTTTGAGCTGTTGAATCTTAAGTTCTCTTTCT
Source organism: Flavobacteriaceae bacterium UBA3440 (assembly GCA_002378585.1). Classification (GTDB taxonomy): domain Bacteria; phylum Bacteroidota; class Bacteroidia; order Flavobacteriales; family Flavobacteriaceae; genus MAG-120531. Next base: position 2,889 of record DFSJ01000031.1, read on the forward strand.
GCTTCTCGCATCGCCTGAGCCGTTCCTTCTCCACGACGTAAGGCCTGACCTGTCGCGAACAGTGGCATCAAAAGCACAGCTACCAATACTAAACTCCTAGTCATATTCATGGCTTACAGGAATTTACGAACACTCGACAACACCCTTTTACGAGTGGCTATTTGCTCCCCTTGACCTACTCCTGTAATCGCAGATATTTCTGCTTTTATTAACTCCCGTTCTCGAGGAGGGCGAGCAACCAAGACGTGCTCAATGACTGCTTCATCAAGACCGTAAAGCGATTTAATCATCACGTCTGTTTCAATTTCACTCAAGGCATTCCTCAAGATGTCCTGACTCACATTAATTAAGCCAGGCATGCCGATGAAAATTTTCTCCAATCGTTCCCCTTTGGAAAGATCATTGGCCCGCATTGTGTCCACAATTTCAACCTGCTTTGCCAAATCCAATTCATCCAAAGTCTCGACGAGAGCAATTAAGCCATCAATATTAATATCTTCAAGCCCCGCAACTTCTCGTGCTTTTTTACTGTATCGAATACCAATTTCCTTGATCACGCTCAACGGCATACTTTTGATGTCGGAAAGTGCGATTAACAGGTTATTTCGGAATTCTGTCTCCAATGAGTTCAACACACTCAGTTTTCTGTCTTTATTAAGTTGAGCAAAGACAACACTGGCTATTTCAGGTTTATCGCGGGTTAGAAGACTCGAGATTTGTGGATCACTTAATTGCTCTAAGAAACCAAAAACCTTTCCTCCTTTAAACTCCACCTCGTTATCATCTCTTTTGGAGAGAACTTTGATGGCCGAGTTGAATGTCACAAGAAATTTGTCAATACTCTGAGGGTCAATTTTCTCATCAAGAGGCGAATCCAATTTTGATAACACAGTCAAAAAGCTGTTGTACGGTAAAAATGGCTTCGTCATCGCCACCAGGTCTGGGAAGGGCTTCGCTAAGTGAGCAAAAACCGTAAGTGCCTCATCATTATTCTGCTCGATGGTAGAACTCAGAAATGCTGCCACAGCTTCTGGATTCTCGAGGAGGTGAACTTTAAATTCGTCTTTCTTCATGGATGGGCGATTGTCTTCAAATGCGCCTTCCGCAATTTTCTTCAACCCCATGTTTGTCACCTCTAAGGCTTCTTCTTCAACCTTCACCGGTTTCTTATTTCTTCCTAGGACAAGTATGAGCACGATAGCCACAATGGCCAAGAATAATAGAGTAGACAGTATTACCGTGATCCACGGAAAATCTTGGGATTCGGGCTCTTCAACATTCGACGGAAGTGAGCTCTGAGAAGAGGGCGCACTCGTATCAAGCTGAGCATCCTCGTCTAAACGTTGAAGCAATTCATTCAGCAAAAGTCCTTGCTCATCAGTTGGTGGTTCAGCTGCGGTATCCTTGGCGGAACTCTCGCGCGGCGGCTTGATTCCATTAAAAAGCTTCCTCTCTGCTAATTTCTCTTTAGCCGTGTTCGGAAATTCCCAGAATTTGATTTCTACAATATCGCTTTCATCAATATTGACGACTGAATTAACCAGATTTTTGAAGAACGCATAATTACCTTGGGATGTAGCAGTATCGATGTCAAGTGTTATTTCTTTCCGTTGAGAAACTATTTGAGGCATTTGCTTCTTAACAACGTTCAAAACCCCTGGCAAACTATTGCTTGCCACATTGTAATTTTCAGTGTACCCAGTTATTTTCCTAACACTGACTGAAAAACTGGTAGGTTGAAGGTATTTTTCAATGGCCCTTTCTATGCGCTTTTTCTCTTCATTAAGAACTGTAGTTCGGTAATAAATTTCAGGGGTACTTGTCAAGCCTGGAAGCGAAGACGTCTTCACTTTCTTTTCAACCGATGATTTTGCCAGGGCTGCAATGCTATCGGCTATCGCAACGCTATCTATTTCAGAACCATTTGAATCCTGCGGTTCAGCACTCTCTGTATTGAACAAACTCAAAAAGCCTGGTTTTGTCTGAGTGGGAGCTATAAAACCGGAATCCGGAAGCCCACCTGTTGGCGGAATGACTTGCCCGCCCAAAGTCCATGAGCTAACAATGACCAAAAGAAATAAAATCTTGCGCAAAATCCGAGAATTTATTGCCCCAATGGGGTGATTGTAAGGGAAACTACAATTTAAAATCCATATTTTGAAAGGAAGGGCGCAATATCATTTACTGAAAGGTAACGGGCGATGACTTTGTTCGTTGACGTAAGAATGAAAATGGACGGTGTTGAAGGGAGATAATAACGCCCTCGAAATGCCTCGTTTCCACCCACCTCACCTACCGTCAATAGAACATTATTCGGTATGGTCAAGTTCATTTCATTCTGGAATTCCTGAATTTCATCAAAATCCCCAGTTACACTCACAGCAATCCCTTTGATGCCCGCATCTACTAACGAGTCACAAACACGAATAAACCCAGGCCAAGATTCCTTACAATGGTGGCAGTCCGGGTCGAAGAAAAACAGCACCTTTATTATACCATCCAGATTCGATAATCTATATTTATTTTTTAAGCCGTCATACATGACGAAATCGGCCGCTATATCACCAACTTTATTTACATTCAAACTGCGCGCCTTTCCTAGAACCTTGTAATCCGTTGTATCCAAATCATTCCTTCGCTCCAAATTTCTAAGTGCCATATCAATGAATACATTTTCCATTCCAACGACTTTTGAGTTCTCATATTTTGCCAGGATACGATACAATGTTGCCTTTTGATATTTTTCCGGAACAAGCTCTAGAAATGCCGACATAGATTTGATCACACTGTCTGCCATCCCATACTGTAAGCGCTCAACGAAATAATCGAATGCGTCATCCATAAATGGACTTTTCATGTGAAAATCCCAGTTTCGAGCCGGGCCTGACCAGTACATTCTCGCAATTAACGAACTCGAATACGTCAATTCTGGGTCAAAACGCGTCATTTGCGGAAATGCAGTATAAAAAATTTCAGCAGGGACAAAAGAGGAGTCCTCAGCGATTCGCTTCATATTTAGATTGAAATTCTCAATAAATTCCCGATTCTTACTATCTGAATATGTTAGTACTGAATCGCCAATTATCAACCTAATATTCGCATCATATACCACAAAATCCCCGAGAATCTTACCATCATTTACAATACAGTAAAGCCCCGCTTCTAGAGCTACCTCTTGAGTGATATATTCAAGCGTGTCTACTGCATATATTTTTTCTCTTTGTCTGTTTCCTACTATGAAGTTTTTTCGTTCCGAATTAATATTGAATTCGACCAAGTATTCTTGCGCTGAACAGTATAAATTACTCAATAACAATAAAACAGTAATTTTCTTATACATTTTCTAAAATTTTATAAATTAAATCGATGCATTCACTTTTACAATTTTTTTTGTGATTCTCTAAATGATGTATTACGATCAATAATGATTCATTTTTATAAATAAAATATTCCACCTTATTTCGCCTCTTCTTCTCGGAAATAATGATAGAATTTTTGATTAACAAATTGGCTTTATTATCACGAATAAAATCAAAATATGAAGTTCTATTCATTCGAACTTCTTCAAACTTTGAGAGAGCGTGTACACTGAGATAGGCCTCAGAATCAAGGCTTTTGTACAAGAATCGCAGTGGCCAATCTTCGCGATGGGCATTTAAAAATTGGATGTAATCATAATGGGACATTGCCCCAACACCGCTAAACCCCTTTATCTCCGGAAATTCTTGCTCGTAATATGCTTGATTTTCAGCGAAGCCATCGTCATTTGAAGATTGGATACATGAAATTGTGCACACCGATTCAAAAAGCATAAAAAAAATGATTTTGAAACGCATTTCGAGGGATTCTTGTTTGAAATTATAAAAAAAGCCGGCGTTTGCC
>DFSJ01000016.1:0-1402 GCA_002378585.1 Flavobacteriaceae bacterium UBA3440
GCTTCTTGAGAGTTGATTCCCACGCGGTTTAACACTTCGACAGACTCTTCCAAACCTCGGGCAATTTCCCTTCTCTGATCCGCAATTCCCTGACCTTGTAGGCGCTTGCTTTCCGCTTCTGCCTTAGCTTTTTCAACGATAAGTATACGCGCAGCATCTCCTTCGTATTGAGCGGCTACTTTCTCGCGCTCTGACGCATTGATTCGGTTCATCGCCGCTTTTACCTGCGCATCTGGATCGATGTCGGTCACCAGCGTTTTGATGATGTCATAACCGTAATCCAACATAGCTTCTTGAAGCTCGCGCTTAACCGCAATGGCTATATCGTCTTTTTTTACAAACACATCGTCGAGTTTCATCTTGGGCACTTCAGCGCGCACCACGTCAAAAACATACGAAGTGATTTGATCGTGTGGGTATTCAAGTTTGTAAAAGGCCTCGTAGACCTTTTCCTTGATCACCACATACTGAACAGAAACCTTGAGCTTAACAAATACATCGTCCTTGGTTTTGGTTTCTACAATCACGTCGAGCTGTTGAATTTTTAAAGAAACTTTTCCTGCAATGCGGTCTACCAACGGTATTTTCATTTGTAGGCCAGAGTTTCTGATGCTCAGAAATCGACCGAAACGCTCAACAATCACCGAGGTTTGTTGTTTAACAATAAAAAATGAAGAGAAAAGCACGATAAACGCGATCAGATAAATAAAATAAGCTCCGTAATTCATAATGATAACTTTTAATTTGGTTTGTATTCGTCCACGGTAATGCTTACCCCGGCGACATCACCACCTATGGGGGGACTTAGTTTTTCCACGCGTACTTTAGCGCGCAAAACTTGGGGTTCTTGAGTCCATATGGCTTGTAAAATTCGTTCCACCACGTGTTCTAACAGCTTAGCGGGTTGGGCCATTTCTCGTGCAACTATAGCGTGTAAGCGCACGTAATCGACGGTGTCTGCAAGATTGTCGCTCTTTTTAGACTGAGTCAAATCACCCCAAACCCATAAATCCACTCGATAATCGGTACCAATGGCTGTCTCTTGGGGCAGACAGCCGTGAAATGCATACAATCGTATGTTTCTTAATCTAATGACGTCCATTCTTTCAAAGATACACAACTCGTGTGTACCGCCACAATTGATCGGCTGAAATGCTTACTTTTGCGTTAAATCAACACGTTTCATGACAACGCCTACCCGTTCACTCAATTTTATTGAACACATTATTGAGGATGACCTCAAGGGGGGATTGGCCCCAAAAAAATTGAGATTCCGTTTTCCCCCAGAGCCAAATGGCTACCTGCATATGGGACACGCCAGTTCTATATGCCTAAATTTTGGTTTGGGCCAGCGCTACGAAGCGCCGGTAAACCTTCGTTTTGACGATACAAATCCAGCGAA
>DFSJ01000016.1:1670-2995 GCA_002378585.1 Flavobacteriaceae bacterium UBA3440
GAGGAGCAAGAATATGTAGATGCTATCAAACGAGATGTGGCGTGGTTGGGCTATAATTGGGACCAAGAATGCTATGCTTCAGACTATTTTCCACAACTGTACGATTGGGCGGTTGAGCTCATCCGGTCAGGCAAAGCCTATGTGGATAGTCAAGATGCGGAAACTATGGCGGTTCAAAAAGGTACGCCCACCCAGGCGGGCGTCCACAGTCCCTTTAGAGCGCGTTCTATAGAAGAAAATCTGCGTTTATTCGATGAGATGAAGCGAGGTCTTCACCCAGAGGGGAGTCACGTGCTTCGGGCTAAAATTGCCATGGACCACACCAATATGTTGATGCGTGACCCCATCATTTACCGAATTTTACACAGGCACCACCACCGGACAGCCAACGATTGGTGTATTTACCCAATGTACGACTGGGCCCACGGTCAAAGCGATTATTTGGAACAAATATCACACTCGTTGTGCACCATGGAATTTACCATGCACAGAGAATTGTATGATTGGTTTTTAGACCAGCTTATTCAACCTGATTTGGTGCGTCCGAAACAAAGAGAATTTGCCCGTAGAAATTTTAGTCACACCGTGGTCAGCAAAAGAAAATTGCTGCAGCTGGTAGAAGAAAAATACGTGAGCGGATGGGATGATCCGCGCATGCCTACTATCTCTGGACTCAGAAGAAGGGGATATACTCCAGAATCCATTCGCCAGTTTGCAGATACCATCGGTATCGCAAAGAGAGACAACTTGGTGGATTTGTCCTTGTTGGAATTTAGTGTGCGAGAGCATTTAAATAAAATAGCCCCTAGAGTGATGGGGGTTTTAGACCCGTTAAAACTCGTTATTGAAAATTATCCAGAAGGCGAGGTAGAGTGGTTGGAAGCTGAAAACAACCCGGAAGATGAGTCGGCTGGTTTTCGGCAAATTCCTTTTTCACGTGAACTACTGATCGAAAAAGAGGACTTCAAAGAGGAAGGAAACAAAAAGTTTTTCCGTCTAGCCCTGGGCGGTGAGGTTCGTTTAAAAAACGGATACATCATCCAAGCGGTTCGTTGCGACAAAGACGAAAACGGAGCAATCACTTGTGTGTACTGCACTTATGATCCAAAAAGTAAAAGCGGGAGCGGAACAGAAGAAAGTTTGCGCAAGGTGAAAGGGACTTTGCATTGGGTTTCCGCAGCAAACGCGCTACCTGTTGAAGTCCGTTTGTACGATCGATTATTTACGGACCCAACTCCAGACAGCCATAAGGACGTTCCTTTTTTAAGTCTGGTCAATCCAAATTCTCTTGAGGTAATACAGGCGTTTGTCGAGCCAGGTTTGGC
>DFSJ01000045.1 GCA_002378585.1 Flavobacteriaceae bacterium UBA3440
TTGTGTTCGTGGAAGTATTCAATTGCTTCAGGCGTAGAGGGCATATTGGCTCCTTCAGCTACGCACATACATCCATGAGCAACCAAGGCATTTGCATCAGTTCCGTGAAGCTCATTCTGCGTGGCACAGGGAAGCGCTACATCACAAGGTACATTCCACGGTGTCTTTCCTGGGACAAACTCAGCCTTGGGGTATTTGGCCGCATAGGCCGAAATACGTCCACGCTGTACATTTTTCAATTCCATAACATAGGCTAGTTTCTCCTGATCGATTCCCTCTGGGTCGTAAATGTATCCTTCTGAATCCGAAAGGGTCAACACGGTAGCCCCTAGTTGTAGGGCCTTTTCTGCCGCGTATTGGGCGACATTTCCAGAACCTGAAATCACTACTTTTTTGCCTTTGATTGACTGGCCTTTAGTCTGCAACATGGATTCCGCAAAATACACAGTTCCATATCCTGTAGCCTCTGGACGGATCAGCGATCCACCCCATGAGAGCCCTTTACCTGTAAGTACGCCAGTAAATTCGTTGCGGATCTTTTTGTACATCCCAAACAAATAACCGATTTCACGAGCGCCCACTCCGATATCTCCTGCAGGCACATCGGTAAATGCCCCAATGTGGCGGTTGAGTTCGGACATAAATGCATGGCAAAAACGCATGATTTCTGCGTCTGATTTCCCTTTGGGGTCAAAATCAGAACCACCTTTACCTCCACCCATAGGTAGGGTGGTCAACGAATTTTTAAACACCTGCTCAAAGGCGAGAAATTTAAGGATACTCGCGTTTACTGAAGGGTGAAAACGAAGTCCCCCTTTGTAGGGTCCAATCGCTGAATTCATCTGAATGCGGTAACCCCGATTGACGTGAATTTCTCCGCTGTCATCTACCCAAGAAACGCGAAAAGAAATCAGTCGCTCAGGCTCTACCATGCGCAACAAGATGTTCTTCCCGTTGTAAATTTCGTGTTCCGCTATATAGGGGATCACGGTTTCAGCTACCTCTTGGACAGCTTGAATAAATTCGGGTTCGTGGCCATTTCTGACACGTACCTCTTGCATAAATGCATCGATTTTAGATTGGTGTTCGGAGTGCATAAATTGTGATATTTAAAACGTAAGCTCAAAATTATGTTATTTTCATAATTCGGAGGCTTGTATTTTTAGAAATCTTCAAATGTGGTTAAGCGATGCCCAAAACACGTCTTAGTGCCAATACGCTTCCTAGGTGAATCCCTTCGTGAAAGTTATTAAATCCAATCGACTCTTCCGCTGAGTTAAGCGTCACTTTGGTACTCGTGGTATACGGAGTAAATTGGGTAAACAAGCCTGACTTGTAGTCGTGCTCGCACCGATCAATCAACTCGATCAGGTGTTGCTTGGTGTAGGCTAAATCATTTTTTTCTTGGGCATCTCCTGCAGGAAAGCTGCCTTTGCTGTAGCGAGAAATAAATTGTTCGTCTAGATACATCGGCAAACCACTGAGTTTATAGACCAACAATTGCTGGGTAACCACCACATGGGCGATGTTCCAAAATATATGGTTGTTAAACCCTTGAGGCACTTCAAATAATTTGGTTTCAGGTATTTGTTCTAAGAACTGTAAAAAAAGTTTTCGGTGTTGGCGTGTAATTTGAAGTTGTTGAGCGACCATAAGGATTAGGTTGTGGGTTTATTTCCTGTACTTTTACACAAAGTTAACGAAACCCTGCTTGCGTTGCGCACGTTTTTAAATCCACGTACCCTAGCCTACCTATCTGCCCTTGGCGCAACTGTCATCTACGGCCTTAACCACACGATTGCCAAGGTGGTCATGCCCCAGTACATCCAGCCTTTTGGATTTATTCTGCTTCGAGTCATGGGGGCCTCCGCCATTTTTTGGCTGATTTCTCTGGCTTATCCCCAAGAAAAAATAGAAAAGAAGGATTGGAAAATCTTTGTTTTAGGGGCTGTATTGGGTATGGTCATCAATATGTTGGCCTTTTTTAAAGGGTTGTCTCTTTCAACGCCGATACAAAGCAGTCTTTTGGTGACCATGACTCCTATTATTGTGGTGGCCATGTCCGCGCTTTTGCTCAAGGAGCAAGTGGGTTGGGTAAAAACCACAGGAATTGCCTTAGGATTTGGGGGAGCCATGACTTTGGTGGCTTATGGAGCTGATTTATCTGAGGACGCCGCATTGGTTGGGCGAGGAAATCTGTTGTTGTTGATCAATTCCATCAGCTTTGGGGGGTATTTAATCGTCACCAAGAAAATCATCCACAAATACAAACCGATCACCTATTTAAAATGGCTGTTCACCATCGCTACGGTGATCAACGCACCCCTTTGTTTTCAGGAACTTTCCCAAGTATCTTGGAATACATTGCCCTTATGGGCTATTGGCTCCATGACTTTTGTAGTGGTGGGAACCACCTGTATGACCTATTTGTTCAATGCCTACGCCCTCACACAACTGAAAGCTTCCTCGGTCAGTACATTTACCTACATTCAACCCTTGGTGGGGATTCTTTTTGCCCTCGCAGTGGGTCAAGATCAAATGACTGAAATAAAAGCCTTGGCAGGTGTCCTGGTAATTGTCGGTGTGTACTTGGCCACCAAAAAACAAAAAGAGCCCAAAAAAAGTCGTTAGATTAGGTTTTTTGTACCTTCAAGGGCAAATAATTTCCTGTATCATGACTCAAAAACCTCCTTTTTACGACCAACTGCGTTTGCCTGTAGTGGCCGCGCCCATGTTTTTAATTTCAGGGCCAGCACTCGTCATAGCTTGTTG
>DFSJ01000119.1:0-2214 GCA_002378585.1 Flavobacteriaceae bacterium UBA3440
TTGGGCAAAAACGCACTTCCCTGACCCATATATGAAGCTTCGACGACTCGTGCATCAATGCTGCAGAAATGCGCTTCGCGCAATACAGGTTCTGCCAATGTTAAATCCTGAGTCAAACGACCCAATCGATAGGCATCAAAAAACAGACGCTCCATCAAATCGTTTTCCTCTTGGGTGTTTAAAAAACTTTGATAGCCCAAATTGGTGTAATGAGCCAACCGATGAGGTTCCTCAGTGAGAATACGACTCATGTAGGTTTGGGAGGAAATTAATTCTTGGGCATTGCCAAAATCAAAACGCGCGTCCACACCAACCAAGTTGACTTGGGGCAGTACAGAATCAAAGGCGCGGTACAGGGGGTAGGTTAAATCTTGAGTTGCCCCGATAACAATGGGTATAATATGGTGTTGCAGCAACTCTGCGACGATTTCCTTCAACAACACATACGTGTCTTGAGCCGTAGCCCCGGAGGGCACATCCCCTAAATCAGCTATATTGAGTGTCCAATTACCCATCATCAAGCTGTAAAAAGACAGCCGCCACTGATCCAAATCCAACGGCTCTTGTCTTTGTTGCACTGCATTCCTCGCTTCTGGCACACCGAGTATAGCCAGCTGCAACCCTTCTAATTCGGGCAGGCCTTTCTTGGAAGTATGCAATTCAATGCGTCGCCCAATGGATTGCTGAGGGGCAATGGCCGTATGAGCTAATACTTTATCCGATACAGGCTTGAGCAATTCAAACGACATTGGATGGACTATTTTTTAGTTTTTGTGGTAGATTTTTTCGCTGCTGGTTTTTTGGCCGCTTTTTTTGGCGTCTTTTTTTCTATCAAATTCTGAGCCTCAGCTAGAGTCATAGCGGAAACATCCACGGACTTATCGAGCTCAATCTTTAGTTTGCCCTGCAACAAAGTATGTCTCCCCCAGCGTGCTTTTTCAATGCGAATCCCTTCTTGAGCCCAATTCTGGACGACCTTTTCGGACTCTTTTTTCTTTTTATCCTCGATCAATTCTTCCATATCACCGAAAGAAAGCGCCTCAAAATCATACTTCTTGGGCACGTTTATAAAAAGACCATTCCATTTGATGAATGGTCCAAAACGACCCACACCTTTGGTGACTGGATAGTTGTCATACTGGGCAATCGGGGCATCCGCAGATTTTTTTCGCTCTACAAGCGCAATGGCCTCGTCCAACGTTATTTCCATGGCGCTTTGACCCGGATCAAGCGAAACAAATTGTTCCCCGTATTTGATGTAGGGACCGAAACGACCTACGTTGGCTAGCAGTGTATCCCCTTGGTATTGTCCTAGGGTGCGGGGCAATTCAAAGAGCTTCATCGCTTCTTCAAAAGTGATGGTGCCCAGTGATTGATCAGGCAATAAGCTGGCAAATACCGGTTTTTCCTCGTCATCTGCATGTCCGATCTGCACCATAGGTCCAAATCGACCCAATCGCACCAACACAGGCCTTCCAGAAACGGGATCTGTCCCTAAAATTCGCTCTCCACTAGCGCGGTCCGCAGTGGCTTCCACATTGGCCACATTGGGGTGGAAATTGTCGTAAAACTGGCGCATCACTGATTTCCAGTCCACAGAACCTAGGGCAATCTCATCGAATTCAGCTTCCACTTTAGCCGTAAAATGGTAATCCATGATTTGTTCGAAATGATTCATCAAAAAGTCGTTGACGATCATTCCTATGTCCGTTGGGACTAATTTGCCTTTATCCGATCCCGTTTTTTCAGTCAACGTAGCGGCGGTAAGCCCTTTGCTATTGAGGACGAGTTGTCGGTAGGGACGCTCAGCTCCATCAACACTTCCCTTTTCTACATATCCCCTGTTTTGAATGGTTGAAATTGTCGGCGCATAGGTAGATGGTCGACCGATGCCGAGTTCTTCGAGTTGTTTCACCAAGGTGGCTTCAGAATAGCGGTATGGAGGCCTTGAATAGCGTTCAGTAGCGTGCATTTTGGTCAGCGCAAGCGGTGCGCCAACGACCAAAGTAGGCAACATGCCTTCTTGTTCTTCAGGATCTTGATCGTCTATGCCTTCGAGGTACACTTTAAGGAATCCATCGAACAAAATCATTTCACCTTGGGCGGTAAAAACCTCTTGATGGGTGGAGGCAGTAATCTTTGCTGTGGTGCGCTCCAATTGAGCATCAGCCATTTGAGATGCCAATGTGCGTTTCCAAATCAATTCGTATAATC
>DFSJ01000119.1:2528-11241 GCA_002378585.1 Flavobacteriaceae bacterium UBA3440
ATGGCCTCGTGGGCTTCTTGAGCCCCTTTGGATTTGGTGTTAAATGTCCTTTTGTGAAAGTAAGACGGACCAAACTGTTGTTCTATGGCTTTTTGCGCCCCTTGTATGGCTTCGGCAGATAAGTTGACACTGTCGGTACGCATGTAGGTAATCAAACCAGCTTCGTACAAACGCTGGGCTACTTGCATGGTTCTGGACACAGAAAAGCCCAACTTTCTGGAAGCTTCTTGCTGTAGTGTAGAGGTAGTAAACGGAGCTGAAGGAGATTTTTTTGCTGGCTTTTTATCCAAGGTCTCCACGCTAAAATCTGCCTGTTGGTTCAGACTCAAAAAGGCGTGGGCGGCTGCTTCATCCGGAAAAGACTTACCTAATTTGGCCTCAAAACCTGGGCCTGCATCAGTCTTAAACCATGCCTGAACTTTAAATGAAGCTTCAGTAACAAACCGTTCGATGGCGCGTTCACGCTCCACGATTAAACGCACAGCTACGGATTGAACACGGCCTGCAGAAAGACCTGGTTTAATCTTTTTCCACAACACTGGAGATAACTCATAACCGACAATTCTATCGAGGACCCGACGCGCTTGTTGCGCATTGACCAGGTGATAATCGATACTTCTAGGTTGTTCAATCGCTTTTAAAATTGCCGACTGGGTGATGGAGTTAAAAACAATTCGTTTTGTTTTTGCTGGGTCGAGCTGTAACGTCTCCGCTAAGTGCCATGAAATCGCTTCTCCCTCTCGGTCCTCATCACTCGCGAGCCAAACTGTTTGTGCCTTGTCGGCCAATTCCTTCAGTTTAGCAACCACCGCTTTTTTGTCGGCAGACACCTTGTATTGTGGCGTAAAGTCGCCGTCCACGTCAATACCTAAGGTTCGCGAAGGAAGGTCCGCAATATGGCCAAAACTAGAGGCTACTTGGTATCCAGCGCCCAAAAATTTTTCAATGGTTTTGGCTTTTGCGGGGGACTCTACGATCACTAAATTTTGGGCCATGTCGATTCTTTGAGGGACAAAAGTAGGTTTATTTTTGAAAATCCAACGGACCACATGCTGGCTTGCGACGAATCTACCCGTTTCAAGTAGGCTGACAATTTGTCATTATTGCCCTAATTGTATTATCTTTGCCAAGCCTGCGCCAAGAAGTAATTTATGGAAAAAACTATGGATGCTGCCCTACAAGGCACCTTAATTGAAACCACACAACCCCACCTAGGACTACACAAAAAAGTAGCCATAGAAAGTTATGGTTGTGCGATGAATTTTTCGGACAGCGAAATTGTTGCCTCTATTTTGGCCCAAGAGGGATACGACACCACGCAAAACCTACACGAAGCCGATTTAATCCTGATCAATACCTGCTCGATTAGAGATAAGGCCGAACAAACTGTGCGCAAACGTTTGGCTGAGTTTAATGCGATCAAGAAAAAAAATAAATCGCTCAAAGTGGGGGTGTTGGGATGTATGGCCGAGCGTCTCAAGCAAAACCTGCTTGAAGAAGAGAAAATCGTGGACATGGTCGTGGGGCCTGACGCCTACAAAGACATCCCCAACTTACTCAAGGAAGTAGAGCAAGGCAGAAACGCCGTTAATGTACTTCTATCCAAAGAAGAAACCTATGGTGATATTTCACCGGTTAGGCTTTCCAGCAATGGGATCAGCGCCTACGTATCCATCACTAGAGGATGCGACAATATGTGTACTTTTTGCGTAGTACCTTTTACACGGGGTCGTGAGCGCAGCAGAGATCCAGAATCCATCCTTTCTGAAATACAGGCGCTTTGGGAACAAGGCTTTAAAGAGGTAACCTTATTGGGTCAAAATGTAGATAGCTACTTGTGGTATGGAGGAGGACTTAAAAAAGATTTTGTCAAAGCCAGCGAAATGCAGCAAGCTACCGCGGTTGATTTTGCCCAATTACTCGATAAAGTGGCTACTGCGGTTCCGAAAATGCGGTTTAGGTTTTCTACGTCAAACCCTCAGGACATGACGATGGATGTGGTCGGCATCATGGCCAAACACCACAATATTTGCAAGCATATTCACCTGCCCGTTCAAAGCGGAAGCGACCGCATCCTAAAATTGATGAACCGCCAGCACACAGCAGCGGAGTACAGAGCTTTGATCGATCAAATCAAAAACGCGATTCCTTTAATTGCCATTTCCCAAGATATGATCACAGGCTTTCCCACAGAAACAGAAGATGATCACCAGCATACCTTAGATTTGATGAACTATGTGCAGTACGATTACGGCTACATGTATGCCTATTCGGAAAGACCTGGGACAGCGGCCGGTAAAAATATGGAAGACGACGTGCCTGAGTCCGTCAAGAAACGCAGGCTGACTGAAATCATTGAACGGCAATCCATTCACTCAAAAATAAATACAGAGCGACATGTCGGATTGTTAGAAGAAGTACTGATCGAGGGAGATTCTAAACGTTCCGACCAACATTGGATGGGGCGAAATCTTTACAACCAAGTCGTGGTTTTTCCCAAAGAACACTACAAAAAAGGAGATACGGTACAAGTGCGTATCGACTCGTGTACCTCGGGGACCTTGATCGGGACGCCCATACAAATAGTGTTATGATGGAAAGCGTACAAAGTATAAAACAGCGTTTTGAACTGATTGGGAATGATCCTAAGCTCAACCGCGCTGTGGAAAAAGCCATACAGGTTGCTCCCACCGACATTTCTGTGTTGGTGACCGGGGAAAGTGGTGTCGGTAAAGAATCTATACCGAAAATCATCCATGCCCTGTCCCACCGAAAACACGGCAAATACATCGCTGTCAACTGCGGTGCCATACCTGAAGGAACCATTGATTCCGAACTTTTCGGCCATGAAAAAGGCGCCTTTACCGGAGCAACTGCCACCCGTCAAGGCTATTTTGAAGTAGCCGATGGGGGCACCATTTTTCTCGATGAAGTAGGCGAATTACCCCTGACCACGCAAGTGCGTCTGCTGCGCGTACTCGAAAACGGTGAATTTATCAAGGTAGGATCTTCCCAAGTGCAAAAAACAAATGTGCGCATCGTAGCGGCTACCAACGTCGCTATGCCTGAAGCCATCAAAAAAGGACGGTTTAGAGAAGACTTATATTACCGATTGAGCACCGTAGAAATCCATGTGCCTCCCTTGAGGGATCGCTCAGAAGACATTCATTTGTTGTTTCGGAAATTTGCTGCGGACTTTGGACAGAAATACAAAATGCCTACCCTTCGTTTGGACGAAAAGTCTCAAGAACTTTTGGTGCAATACCGCTGGCCGGGTAACATAAGACAGCTCAGAAATATCGCTGAACAAATGTCTGTTTTGGAAACTGATCGAATGATTCAGCCAGCTACGCTCAGGGGGTATTTGCCTGATGTTGGCGCACAGACCCCTATGGTGTTAGAGGGAAATAGCGGCGGCAGTTCAAGTAGCGACTTCTCAAACGAGCGGGAGATACTTTATAAAGTGTTGTTCGACATGAAAGGCGATATCAATGACTTAAAGAAACTCACCCTAGAGCTCCTTAAGTCCAAAGTAGGGTCACACGTGCAAAAAGAAAACGACCAACTGATTAAAAAAATATATTCAGAAGAGGATTTGGTGCGTTTTCAAGAGACGGGTGATGAGTTGGAATTTGAGGATGAAGACGTTACTTCAGTACCGCAAAACCAGCAACAAAACCCTATGCGACTGATCCCGGCTCCTGAAAATAGAAACATCAGCACAACCAACTTGAACCTGCCTCCAGTCACTGTGGGAGACAAATACGCGTTTGCCGAGGAAATTGAGGAAGAGGAAGCGCCGCTCTCCTTGCACCTCAAGGAGATCGAACTAATTAAAAAATCTTTGGAGCGACATAAGGGGAAGCGGAAAGATGCCGCTGCAGAACTAGGTATTTCAGAGCGGACATTGTACCGAAAAATCAAACAATTTGATCTGTAGTATGAGAAATATCCTATTTATCGGTCTGTCTTTCTTACTGATGCAATGCGGCGCATATAACTTCACAGGGTCCAATGTGGGCACCGCCACCACCTATCAGGTATCCTTTTTTGAGAACCGGGCTTCCCAAAGTCCCGGGTCGATCATCGAGCCAGGAATTGACCGAGATTTCACCAATGCGCTTCAGGACTTGATTCAAAACCAAACCAGTTTGACCCTGACCTCAGAAAATGCTGACCTAAAATATGAAGGTGAAATCATTGAATATCGGGTCAGTCCGATGACAGCAACCGCCAACCAAACGGCCGCGCAAAACAGGCTGATCATCACCGTCAATGTT
Source organism: Flavobacteriaceae bacterium UBA3440 (assembly GCA_002378585.1). Taxonomy (GTDB): domain Bacteria; phylum Bacteroidota; class Bacteroidia; order Flavobacteriales; family Flavobacteriaceae; genus MAG-120531. The sequence continues at coordinate 6,809 of DFSJ01000119.1, forward strand.
CGGTTTGCCAACTCTACCAAAGAGGATAGTGATTTCGAACGAAGATTTACCTTCTTTTATGACTATCCCGCTGAAGCCATGTTGGATGCCGTAAAAACAGCGGCTCAAGATGAAATTTTTGAGCGCATTACCCAAGATATATTTAACGCTTCACTAGCAGATTGGTAATCGTATGAACGTTCAAGAACTCAACCTTTTGCTCAACGATAGCTCAGCCCCCTTTAATGCGGAACAAGAAGCCGCTTTGAGTGAGGTAGTTAACCAGTATCCTTATTTTCAAGCCGCACGAGCGCTACATCTAAAGGCGTTGAAAAATTTAGATAGTTTCCATTACAACCAAGCATTAAAAGTCACTGCGGCACATACGGCAGACAGAGAAATTCTTTTCCAATACATCACCTCCTCGGATTTTAAATCCACCCAAGCGGAACAGGATTCCTTGGAGCAACCTACTACAGAAATTACCGAGCCCGCGGCACAGAAACAAACCACAGAAGTAGTTCGGACCAAAACATTAAACTTTGGGCGAGATGACCGCCATTCATTTGCCATTTGGCTTCAATTATCCGATCAGGGGGCATTGAAATCCATGCCAACAAAACCAAAAGAAGTTGAGGAGCTCAAACAGAACAATGAAAACAAATTGAAGCCCGTAGCCACCCGAGAAAAAAAACAAGCGCTGATCGACCAATTTCTCAAAACAAATCCAAGAATCACACCTACAGGGGATATTGATCTTCCCCCTACCACAGAAATAAACTCCTCGTTTGACCCAAAAGCGTTGATGACAGAAACCTTGGCACAGGTCTATTTAGAGCAGCAAAAATACGCTGAGGCGATTCAAGCGTACAAAATATTAAGTTTGAAATATCCAGAAAAAAATAGTTTCTTTGCTGGCCAAATTCAAGCCATCAAGAAAATTCAAAAATCTAAATCCTAGACGCCATGAGCACGTTCACCATATTCCTCATTTTAATTATCCTCGTCAGTTTCCTATTGATGTTGGTTATTATGGTACAAAATCCTAAAGGTGGCGGACTATCCTCCTCTTTTGGCGGCGCCTCTACTCAGGTAGTCGGTGGAGTGAAAAAAACCGGAGACTTTTTGGATAAAAGCACCTGGACACTAGCCATTGCATTGGCTGGATTAATTTTACTGTCAAATATTGCCCTTAAAGGGAATTACAGCGCTGGCGACTCGAAAGTTTTGGACAGCAATACTGCGCCTGTACAAATTCAAGAAACCCTTCCTGAAAATGTCCCCGCTACCCAAGAAGCACCTGTGGAGCAAGCACCCGCTGCTGAGGAGCAACCTGCGCAAGAATAAGATTTGACGTACATTTACTGTATTCTATGCCAGCTTATGACAAGCTGGCATTTTTTTATCCCAAAATGTCAGTTTTGCCGCTTTGGCACAGAATGTGTCTAGTAGGAATAAAACAAATTATCTTAAACAGTTTATATTATGGCTAAAGTAAACATCAAACCTCTGGCCGATCGCGTCTTGATCGAGCCAACGGCAGCAGAAACCAAAACTGCCTCTGGAATCTATATTCCTGACACTGCCAAAGAAAAACCTCAAAACGGAAAAGTAGTAGCGGTAGGACCTGGAACGAAAGACGAAGCCCTAACGGTGAAAGTGGGAGACAGCGTTCTTTACGGAAAGTACGCCGGGACTGAAATCAAATTAGACGGGGTTGATTATCTGATGATGCGCGAAAGCGATATCCTTGCAATTGTTTAACTTTTAACAACATACCAAAATGGCAAAAGAAATAGTATTTGATATTGAAGCACGCGATGGCCTCAAAAGAGGGGTAGACGCGCTAGCCAATGCTGTAAAAGTAACCTTGGGACCCAAGGGAAGAAATGTGATTATTTCTAAATCATTTGGGGCTCCACAAGTCACCAAAGACGGTGTCTCAGTCGCCAAAGAAATTGAATTGGTGAATCCATTGGAAAACATGGGGGCACAAATGGTGAAAGAAGTAGCTTCTAAAACCAACGACCTAGCTGGAGACGGTACCACAACGGCGACTGTATTGGCCCAGGCGATTGTGAAAGAAGGATTGAAAAACGTGGCTGCAGGTGCCAATCCGATGGACCTTAAAAGAGGTATTGACAAAGCGGTTGAAGCCATCGTAGCTGATTTGGACAAACAATCCAAAAAAGTAGGTGACGCTACGGAAAAAATCAAACAAGTAGCTTCGATCTCTGCCAACAATGACGACACCATTGGTGATTTGATTGCCACTGCATTCGGCAAAGTGGGTAAAGAAGGCGTAATCACTGTGGAAGAGGCCAAAGGAACAGATACCTATGTAGATGTTGTGGAGGGGATGCAATTTGACAGAGGATACCTTTCTCCTTATTTCGTGACTAACTCAGAGAAAATGATCACTGAATTAGATCACCCCTATATTTTGATCTACGACAAAAAAATCTCCACCATGAAGGACCTGCTTCCTGTGTTAGAGCCTGTAGCTCAAACCGGAAAGCCTTTATTGATCATCGCTGAAGATGTGGACGGAGAAGCATTGGCCACTTTAGTGGTAAACAAGTTGCGTGGCGCCCTTAAAATCGCTGCAGTTAAAGCCCCAGGATTTGGTGATCGAAGAAAAGCGATGCTGGAAGACTTGGCTATTCTGACCAACGGAACGGTGATTGCCGAAGAACGTGGATTCACCCTAGAAAACACCACCATCGATATGTTGGGTACCTGCGAACGTGTATCCATTGACAAGGACAACACCATCATTGTTAATGGTGCTGGTGACAAAAAAGAGATCGCTGGTCGTGTGAACCAAATCAAGGCACAAATCGAGACCACTACCTCTGACTACGACAAAGAAAAACTGCAAGAGCGTTTGGCTAAATTAGCTGGCGGTGTAGCTGTATTGTACGTAGGTGCTGCTTCTGAAGTAGAAATGAAGGAGAAAAAAGACCGCGTTGACGACGCGCTTCACGCAACACGTGCCGCCGTTGAGGAAGGTATTGTCGCTGGTGGTGGTGTAGCTTTAGTACGTGCAAAAGACGCTTTGAGCAAAATCAAAGCCATCAATGCTGACGAAGCAACCGGAATTCAAATCGTAGCCCGCGCTGTAGAGGCTCCTTTAAGAACCATCGTTGAAAACGCTGGTGGAGAAGGCTCTGTTGTGGTGTCTAAAGTATTGGAAGGAAAAGGAGACTTTGGTTATGACGCCAAAACCGACACCTATACCGATATGCTAAAAGCTGGAATTATCGATCCTAAAAAAGTGACTCGTGTAGCCTTAGAAAATGCCGCATCAGTTGCAGGAATGATATTGACCACGGAATGTGCGCTTACTGAAATCAAGGAAGACACTCCTGCTGGCCCACCCATGGGAGGCGGAATGCCTGGAATGATGTAATCGAAACATCCTAGATAAAAAAACCCCCTCCGCAAGGTGGGGGTTTTCTTTTTCCCGTTATTTTTGCTCCTATGAAACTACAAGCATTAGCCCCTTCGGTCACGGGAATTTTGGCCGAAAAAATAGCCTTAAACGAAAAATTGCAAAAGATTTGTGATTTGTTGCGCCAGGAAGTAGACCACTACGATTGGGTCGGTTTTTATTTCCACAGCAACACGGAGCGCGTACTGGAACTAGGCCCCTATTCAGGCACTCCTACAGAACACACCCGCATCCCGTTTGGAAAGGGTATTTGCGGTCAAGTGGCCCTAAGCGACAAAAATTTTGTAGTGCCCGACGTGAGCGCACAAGACAACTATATCGCTTGCAGCCTGAGTGTTCGCTCAGAAATTGTTGTGCCTCTATTTAAAAACAACAAAAATATCGGGCAGATAGACATTGACTCCAGCCAGCTCGATCCATTTACCGAGGAGGATGAACGATTTTTAGAATTTGTTTGCGAAAGCATTGCCCCTTGGATCGAATAATTCTTGTAATTTTACCCTTTATTTCAACCCCATCTTATGTCTACCATCAAAACTGCCCAAGGGGCACTGATTTCTGTTTTTCACAAAGACGGACTCGAACCAATTGTACGTGAATTACATAAAAACGGCGTGGTCTTATACTCCACCGGAGGAACAGAAACCTTTATCAAAGAATTGGGCATACCGGTAGTTCCTGTGGAAGACTTGACCCACTATCCATCTATATTAGGCGGGCGGGTAAAAACACTACACCCCAAAGTATTTGGAGGTATTCTTAACCGAAGAAACCTGGCTGAGGATCAGACCCAAATGGCTGAATTTGACATACCACAAATCGATATCGTGATCGTCGATTTATATCCTTTTGAAAAAACTGTAGCTTCAGGAGGAACCCCTCAAGAAATTATTGAAAAAATAGACATCGGTGGTATTTCTCTGATCCGTGCTGCCGCAAAAAACTTCCAAGATGTGCTCTGTGTCGCTGACCGAGCGGATTATCCAGCGGTGTTGGAAGT
>DFSJ01000158.1:0-2491 GCA_002378585.1 Flavobacteriaceae bacterium UBA3440
GCTTCTACTTTACCCACTAAATCTGCCCCAACATCGGCCGCTTTGGTGTAAATACCTCCACCCACACGGGCAAATAACGCGATAGACTCAGCACCTAAAGAGAAACCTGCTAAGGTTTCCAAAACGAGGGTCATGTTTTCGTAGAAGCTACCTTCACCGCCCATGAACTGTCCCATAAATAACATAAATAATAAAGTAAGTCCTAAAACAGCCAAACTCGCTACACCAAGACCCATAACGGTTCCTCCACTAAAAGAGACCTTTAACGCCTGAGGTAAACTGGTTTTTGCTGCCTCCGCTGTACGCGCATTAGAATCAGTAGCGATACGCATCCCGATATTTCCGGCCAAAGCAGAAAAAACGGCACCGATGATAAATGCGGGAACAATCATCCAACTAGTGGTTTCCACTAAGGTGGATATTAAATACAAAGCGGCAGAAGCTACCCCTACAAAAATCAACAACAATCGGTATTCCGCATTTAAAAATGCCAAAGCACCTTCTTTAATCGCTTTTGAAATTTCCTGCATTTTGGCATCTCCAGGAGCTTGTTTTTTTACCCATGCCATTTTGACCAACATGAACAATAATCCCACAAGGGCCAAAGCAATAGGTAAGTAAATAATATTTGCTTCCATAAAAGTGTTTAAATTTTAGACGGGCAAAAGTAAGGAATTAGGCGAGAAACAAAAAAGATTTAGCTGATTAACCAAAAAGAAAGGCCTCCATGGATTTCATGGAGGCCTTTTCTAGGATCTAAATAGATACCTTATTTTTTGTAGAGCACTTTTTTAATCGCTGCTACCACATCTTGATCATTAGGCAACCAGGCCTCAAACAATACTGGCGAGAAAGGCGCAGGCGTATCCGCTGTATTTACTTTAACCACTGGGGCATCCAAATAATCGAACGCTTTCTCTTGTACTTGGTAAGTAATTTCGGTAGAAACGTTACCAAATGGCCAAGCCTCTTCAACAATGACTAGTCGATTGGTTTTCTTCACTGAAGCCAAAACGGTATCAATATCCAAGGGACGAACTGTTCTCAAGTCAATTACCTCGACAGAAATGCCTTCAGCTGCTAGTTTTTCAGCTGCTTTGTGCACCTCTTTAATAATTTTTCCAAACGATACAACAGTGACGTCACTACCAGTGCGCACTACGTCGGCTACTCCTAATGGAATGGTATATTCGCCTTCTGGCACTTCTCCTTTATCGCCATACATCTGCTCAGACTCCATAAAAATTACTGGATCAGGATCCTGAATAGCGGATTTCAACAAACCTTTGGCATCTTTCGGATTAGAAGGAACCACCACTTTAAGTCCTGGAGTATTGGCATACCAGCTTTCGAATGCTTGGGAGTGCGTAGCCGCCAACTGTCCTGCAGAGGCTGTAGGTCCGCGGAAAACGATTGGAATAGGAAACTGTCCGCCGGACATCTGTCTCATTTTAGCCGCGTTGTTGATGATCTGATCAATAGCTACCAAAGAGAAATTAAAGGTCATAAACTCGACAATGGGCTTGTTGCCATTCATGGCAGAACCTACAGCAATCCCGGCAAATCCCATCTCTGAAATTGGCGTATCCAAAACGCGGTCTGGACCAAATTCATCCAACATGCCCTTAGATGCCTTGTACGCTCCGTTGTACTCTGCTACCTCTTCGCCCATCAAATACACCGTGGGGTCTTTTCTCATTTCCTCAGACATCGCCTCGGCGATGGCCTCTCTAAACTGTATTGTTCTCATGGATGTCTTGCGCTTTAAGCGTGAAATTATAGGAGGCAAAAATAATCAATTATTGCGGTTAATCAGAGCGTGAAAAACAAAATATCGGAAAAAATTTATTATGCATGCATAGTAAATTCGATGATTTTTTGGCCTATATTTGGTAGGCTATTCAATCAATCCACACCTTATGAAGATTCTGGTCTGTATCAGCAACGTGCCGGACACAACGGCAAAAATTAATTTTAAAGACAACGACACCCAGTTTGACACCCAAGGGGTCCCCTTTGTCATCAATCCCAACGATGAATTTGGTTTGACACGCGCTATGTGGTTCAAAGAACAAAACGGCGCTACGGTTGACGTAGCTACGGTGGGTGATGCCTCTGTAGAAGCTACTTTAAGAAAAGCTTTGGCCATTGGTGCTGATGAAGCATACCGCATAGACACACCTGCTTTGGACGGTATTCAGGTCGCCAAAGAACTTGCCGCCCTAGTCAAAGAAAACGGATATGATCTGGTTATTGCAGGACGCGAATCGATTGACTACAACGGAGGAATGGTTCCTGGAATTATGGCTGGAATTTTGGGCTACAGTTTTGTGCACAAATGCATTGAACTACAAATTGACGGTCAAACCGCCACGGCTGTGCGAGAAATTGACGGAGGAAAAGAGACGCTCACCGCCCAACTTCCCCTGGTGATTGGAGGACAAAAAGGACTGGTCGAAGAAAAAGACCTAAAAATACCCAACATGCGCGG
>DFSJ01000158.1:2814-13048 GCA_002378585.1 Flavobacteriaceae bacterium UBA3440
CGCGATGTTCACTTTGCCAAACCAGCGGCAAGAAACCAAACAACTATGATATCCAAAGACAATTTGGATGAATTAATCGAAAAATTACACACTGAAGCTAAGGTTATCTAAATCACTGTATATGTCTGTACTTATTTACGCTGAACAAGAACAAGGAGTATTCCGCAAGCAAAGTTTAGAAGCTGCATCTTATGCCAGTGCATGGGCGCAAGCTCAGGGAACTTCCGCTGAAGCGGTGGTGTTTGGTCACGCCGATTCAGACTCATTGGCCCAATACGGTATCCGCAAACTTCACCAGATCAACGAGGATCAATCGGAACGTTTTGAAGCGCATAGCCATGCTAGGGCCATCGCTAAAATCGCCAAAGAATCAGGAGCAAAATTGGTGGTGTTAGGCGCCAGCGCCAATGCGCAAAGTTTAGCCCCTTTGCTGGCTGTTCATCTAGATGCCGCCTATGTATCAGGAGTTGTTGCTATGCCCGAGGCCAGTGCACCAATGACATTTAAAAGAGCGGTCTTCACCAACAAAGGTTTTAGTCAAACCGAAGTGTCCAGCGAGGTAGCCATCATCAGCCTATCGGCCAATGCTTATGGTTTACACCCCAATCCAGTCTCGTGCAGCAACGAAGAAATAAGCTTCCCTGAACTAAACGCTCAGGCCAAAACTACACCTGGTTTAATCGATAAAGCACAGGGTAAAATAAGTATTGCCGATGCAGAAATTGTGGTTTCTGCCGGAAGAGGATTAAAAGGTCCCGAAAATTGGGGAATGATCGAAGAGCTCGCTCAAGTGCTCGGAGGGGCTACTGCCTGTTCTAAACCAGTTTCCGACCTCGGTTGGAGACCACACTCAGAACACGTGGGTCAAACCGGAAAACCAGTAGCGAGCAACCTGTATATTGCCGTAGGTATCTCGGGAGCGATACAACACCTCGCTGGAGTAAGCGCTTCAAAAACAAAAGTGGTCATCAACACAGATCCAGAGGCGCCATTTTTTAAAGCTGCCGATTACGGCATTGTTGGGGACGCATTTGAAGTAGTCCCCCAATTGATTGAAAAAATCAAGGCTTTTAAGTCCCAAAACGCTTAATTTTTTTATAAATTGCTCCATCTAAACGAGGCCTTTGGTATCCGCCAAAGGCCTCCTTTTTCACAACGATGCAGCTGATTCCGCTCACCATTAAGGGTATCTCTTACAGCCAAACACAAAATGGGGCTTACGCCCTCATTTTAAATGAATTAGACGGTCCTAGAAAACTACCTATTGTCATCGGTGCCTTTGAAGCTCAGTCGATAGCCATCGCTTTGGAAAAAGATATTCAACCACCGCGTCCACTCACCCACGACTTGTTTAAAAACACGGCTGAACGGTTTGGCATTCATCTCTCCAAAGTGATCATTCACCAGCTCAACGACGGGGTATTTTATTCCAGTATGATTGTGCGCCAGGATGATTTGGAGGAAGTGATCGACGCGCGAACCAGCGATGCCATTGCACTTGCTTTGCGCTTTAAGGCCCCTATTTTTACCTACGAACACATACTGGAACAAGCAGGAGTTGTCCTTCAAATTGAAGAAGAAACAAAATTCAGCGTCAAAAACCCAACTGACCATAAACCCCACCAAGAAAGCCAAGAGCCGTATACAGACTATTCCTCTATGGATTTAGACGCCTTAGAATCTGCACTTGAGCTGGCTGTACAACAAGAAAACTATGAACAAGCCGCAAGAATCAGAGATGAAATTTCCAAACGCAACTAAGATTATCGCCACCGTGATTGGCTTGTGGTTGTTTTCAGCCATCCCCCTTTGGGCACAAGAACCCGTAAACCAAACGGAAGTACTAAAATCGAGCACTTTGGGTCTGAGCAGTATTCTAAGAGGAATGCTAGGCATGGTCTGTTTAATCGGTATTGCCTATTTATTTTCCGCCAATCGAAAGGCCATTCGTTGGAAAACCGTAGGGATTGGTTTGGGACTCCAGTTTCTTCTGGCGCTTGGAGTGCTCCAGTTAGTCTGGGTACAAAACTTTTTCAGCATGATTGGGCAATTGTTCTTAAACATACTGGATTACACCCTAGCTGGGAGCCAGTTCTTGTTGGGCAACCTGCTCGATTTGAACAACCCTTCCATTGGATACATTTTTGCTTTTCAAATTCTCCCCACCATCATCTTTTTCTCCGCATTGACCTCCGTGCTTTTTTACCTGGGTGTCATTCAGAAAGTGGTTCGAGGACTTGCATGGCTATTGACGAAGTCGTTGGGCATTTCTGGGGCTGAATCCCTATCCGTTGCCGGAAACATCTTCTTGGGACAAACGGAAGCACCCCTTTTGATCAAAGCCTACCTAGCTAAAATGACTAAATCGGAAATGATGCTAGTCATGATTGGTGGTATGGCCACCGTGGCAGGTGGTGTGTTGGCTGCCTATATTGGATTTCTTGGGGGAAATGACCCTGAGATGAGGTTAGCATTTGCCCGACATCTTTTGGCAGCTTCTGTGATGGCGGCCCCAGGTGCGGTAGTGGTCGCTAAAATCCTATATCCACAAACAGAAACCATTGACACCAACATCGAGGTGTCCTATGAAAAAATCGGAACAAATTTCTTAGACGCCATTGCCAATGGAACCACAGAAGGACTAAAATTGGCAGCCAATGTGGGGGCTATGTTGTTGGTTTTTGTCGCATTTATCGCACTATTTAACGGCGTGTTTGGTTGGATAGGTGCCGTAACTCCCATCAATGAATGGATGGCTTCCCATACAGCTTATCAAAGCTTGTCCTTGGAATCTGTCATGGGGCTTATATTTTCCCCTCTGATGTGGTTGATCGGTGTAGCAGCTGAAGACATTACCCTGATGGGGCAACTCCTAGGTGTCAAGCTTGCTTCTAGTGAATTTGTAGCGTATACTCAACTGGCGAGCCTCAAAGACATGACCCAAGCTACCCATTTCACCTACAACAAGTCAGTGATAATGGCGACGTATATGTTGTGTGGATTTGCCAATTTTGCTTCGATCGGTATTCAGATTGGCGGCATTGGATCACTGGCGCCTAATCAAAGAAAAGTACTCTCTGCATTTGGACTCAAGGCTGTTTTAGGGGGCTCTTTGGCTTCGTTGATTTCTGCAACGATCGCCGGAATTATTTTGGGATAATTAGACACGGATTGAAGGACATATCATGAAACAATACCACGAACTGCTGCAACACATCAAGGACCACGGTGTCCAAAAAGGAGACCGCACTGGAACGGGTACGCTCAGCGTATTTGGTTATCAAATGAGGTTTGATCTGGCCGAAGGGTTTCCCCTGGTGACTACAAAAAAACTCCACCTCAAATCGATTATCTACGAATTGCTCTGGTTTCTCAAAGGGGATACCAACATCGCTTATCTACAAGAAAACGGTGTGCGCATTTGGAATGAATGGGCCGATGAAAACGGAGATTTAGGACCTGTTTACGGGCATCAATGGAGAAACTGGAACAGTGAAGAAATAGATCAGATCGCTGAATTGATCCAGACATTAAAAACCAACCCCAACAGTAGACGCATGTTGGTTTCTGCTTGGAATCCTTCCGTATTGCCAGACACCCAACAAAGTTTTGCGGAAAATGTAGCCCAAGGTAAGGCAGCACTCCCCCCTTGTCACGCATTTTTTCAATTCTATGTAGCCGAAGGAAAACTATCTTGTCAACTATACCAACGATCAGCGGACGTGTTTTTAGGCGTCCCCTTTAACATAGCCTCTTACGCTCTGTTGACCATGATGATCGCCCAAGTATGTGGTTTTCAGCCTGGTGACTTTATACACACCTTAGGGGATGCCCATATCTACAACAACCATTTGGAGCAAGTGGACCTTCAACTGTCGAGAACCCCAAAGCCACTTCCTAAAATGTATTTAAATCCAAAGGTCTCCGATCTATTTTCTTTTGAGTTTGAGGATTTCACCCTGGAGGGCTACGATCCACATCCACATATTAAAGGAGCTGTAGCCATATGAGCACAACACATCTTTGCTTGATCGCCGCCATAGGCACCAACAGAAGTTTAGGGAAAGAAGGTGAATTGCTCTGGCATCTACCGGATGATTTTGCGCATTTTAAACACACCACCATGGGGTACCCCATCATCATGGGTCGAAAAACCTTCGAAAGCTTTCCAAAGCCACTCCCAGGCAGGAAACACGTGATTATCACCCGCAACCAGGACTACTCAGTGAATCACCCGGATTGTTTCGTCGTGCATGATTTAGATGAAGCTATTGAACTCGTCAACGATTCGGCCATTGCCTTTGTGGTGGGCGGTGGTGAAATATACGCATTGGCCCTCTCAAAGGCTCAAGAAGTATGCCTCACCGAAGTAGATGGGTCGTTTGAAGCAGATGCATTTTTTCCGGAACTCCGTCCCGATGAATGGGAATTAGTTGAGTCGATCGCTCATCAACAAGACGAAAGACACGCCTATAGCTTTAAGATAAACACCTACCTCAGAACCCTCTAAAAGTCGGCAGAGGTTCTGACCTCGGCGGCTTTAGGGGCAAATGACCGCATCACTTCCAAAGAACCATTGGTTAAAAAAACGGCATGTCCTTTTTCATGCATTGATTCATGTGACCAAAGATGAAGTATTTGCCTGGCAACGGCATCACTGGGATCAATAATTTGAAAGACCCCGGGGAACAGGGATTCAATGACTGGGATTAAAAACGGATAATGGGTACAACCCAATACGAGTGTGTCCACTCCCTGCTCCACCATGGGAGAAAGATATCGAGAGAGAAGAGTGCGCACCTCTTGACCCATCAGCTGACCTTGCTCTATCTGCTCAACCAATCCATCTCCGTGCTGAATCACCAAGGTATATCCTGAACCATAGGCCTGAATTCTGCTGTGAAATAGACCGCTGGAGATGGTCCCCCGAGTGGCCAACACCCCAATAACCTGTGACTGGGTGTGCACTACAGCTGGCTTAATCGCTGGTTCTATACCGACAAAAGATACGGGATACCTGGCCCTTAAGTGGGCAATGGCATTGGTGGTGGCTGTATTACACGCCACGACAATCAACGTGGCTCCTTGAGCCAAGAGAAATTCGGTCAATACCTCCGTACGGCGGACTAGGGCGTCCAAAGGCAATAAACCATAAGGCGCGTGAGCGCTGTCGGCTAAATACAAGGTATCAGCCCCTGGCAATAACCGCTGAGCAGCATTCCAAATAGAGGTACCTCCCACTCCTGAATCGAAAAAACCTATCATGGGACCTGTGCTTTTCATAGTGCAAGGATATAAAAAAAACCGCACAGAGGCGGTTTTTCCATTTAGCTTAGTGGGATTACTAGAAGCCCAATTCTTTTTTCACGGCAGGAAGCAGATCAGTTCCTTTAGCAACAATCAGACCTGAGCCTTGAGTAGCATCAATGACATAGTCAAACCCTTGGGCTGCAGCTACTTTCTCAATAGCTTTCTTGGCTTTCTCAGAAATTGGACCAAATAAATCCGCTTGTTTTTTCTGCAATTCTTGTTGAGCGGTTTGCTGCGCTTCTTGAATAGAACGCTCGTAACCTTGAAGTTCTAGAGCTCTTTTCTCATTCTCCTCTTTGGACTTTGCAGCAGACTCATTAGAATAAAGGGTGTACTTATTTCTTAATTCTGTCATCGAGTCTTCGATATCTGCTCTATAGGTTTCAGACAATTTTTGCAATTCCGCTTCAGCAGCTTTCATCTCGGGCATGTCCATCAACAGTTCTTGTACGTTGATATGCGCCACTTTGCTCTGGGCTTGAGCCATAGAGGTCATGCCTACAAATACTACCAGGGCCAATGCGATTTTCTTCAATGATTTCATAGGGTCAAAATAAATAGATGTTAGATAATTTTCTGGATAAGTGGTCAAATATAACGATATTATTGAATCGTGTCTTTCTTTTTGGCGCTAGTTTGTGATCTTGCCTTACGCGCCTCTAGTATTTTTTGTTTATTGGCCTCAAATTGAGCCACACGGGCAGCGCGAATACTGTCTTGTTGTTGTTTTTTGGTCAGCAAGACTTGATTTTTGGCCTCGTTTTTGGCCTCCATCGCTTGAGTGCGCTCAGATTCTTTTTCTTGTTCAGCCGCCAGACGCTGTTCTTGAGCCTCACTGGGTTCTGGAGCTTTGATTCGGTCGTTAATCACTTGATCGCTCAAGCTGTATTCTTCTTTGAGCTGTGCTTTAGACAATAGGCGAATCAATTCATCACTGAGGTCATATCGTTTTTGTGCATAAAGCATCACGGCATCGGAAGATTTCTCAAAAATGAAGTCATACCCTTTTTCCGCCCCTAGCTTTCTGATGGCCTCGTATACTTGATCTTGAATGGGCTCCATCATTCCTTTACGGGCGATCATCAAATCTCCTTCAGGACCAAATCGCTGTTGCCTGTACTGCATCAATTCCTGGGTAGCCGCATTGATTTCAGTTTCTCTGTCTTGAATCAATTCTGGGGTGAGCAATGGGCGTTCTTGGGCCAATACTTGCTTTAGACCAGCGATGACTTCTTCTCTTGCTTGGGCTTCTTTTTTCCAATCCTCTACCCGTGCGTCCAAATTCTTTTGGGCTTGGGTATAGGCGGGCAATGAAGCCAACACCTCATCGAGGTCCACATAAGCTACACGCACACTTCTTTGAGCTACGGCACTTGGCGCAACCATCAAGAAAACAAATAATGCGATATAGCCTAGGGCGGTTTTCATCTGTTAAAACTGTTGTCCGATAATGAAATGTGTCTGCCAACCGCTTGGCCCAAATGAGCTAGGCTGATTGTCTTGGTCAAATCCATAACCAAAATCAACCCCCAACAAACCGAAAGCAGGCATAAATATACGAATTCCGACACCTGCTGATCGTTTGGCATCAAAAGGATCAAAGGTGCTAAAACGATCAAAGGCATTACCTGCCTCGAGGAACGTCATGGCAAATATAGACGCAGATGGCTTCAAGGTCAATGGATAACGCATCTCCATGGAGAATTTGTTGTACACTAAACCACCTTCTTGTTGGCCCGTAAGCTCATCCACCGGAGTCAGCGCTTGGTTTTCATAACCGCGCAACTGGATCATATCTCGTCCATCCATGGTGAAGTTGCCCATACCATCTCCTCCGACAAAGAAACGCTCAAAAGGCACATCCCCTATGTCTTGGTTATAGTTGCCTAGGAAACCAAATTCTGCATTGGCTCTCAAGACGAATTTGCCAAACAGGCGGGTATACCAATCACCTTTAAACTTGACTTTGTAGTACTCTAACCATTTAAAACGCTCTTCTTCCAAGGTCTCTAAGCGTTGTAAATCCAAAGTAGACGCCTCGCCAATTCTTCTTCGCGCCACAATGTCTTCAGCCTCTTCTCTAATTGAAGCAAAATCTTTTTTGCTGCCCATTAATGAGAAAGGAGGAGTCAGCTTGGCCGTGATGTCAAAACGAGAACCTTCTGTGGGAAAAATAGGATTTGGACCTGAGGAATTTCTAGACACCCCAAAAGTATAGGAAAGAGCATTCGAGGTACCATTACCAAAATTAAACAACCCGATATTGTAATTATTAAAGTCATACTGCTGGTATCCAAGTGCATGAGATACGGTAAAATAATCGTCAGGCCACTGCAATCTTTTGGCCAAACCAACGGATAATCCTGTGATGGCAAAAGATCTGTTTTTATCTACATCCCTCAAGGCGTAATCGAAGGCAAACTGCTGGGTACGCGATAGGTTGATGTTGAATTGAACGGGTTTGCGTCCACCCAACCAGGGTTCAGAGAAATTCAAGCTGTACACCCTAAAAGTTCGGCTGGCTTGCAACCTCAAGGCAAACGTCTGCCCATCACCCATGGGAACGGGTTGATATGATTCCTTGTCAAAGATGTTTTGGATGGAAAAGTTGCTAAACGACAGACCCAGCGTTCCGATAAACCCACCTCCGCCATAGCCTCCTTGGAGTTCAATTTGACTCGAGCCTGATTCCACCAAATTATAGGCTATGTCTACAGTACCGGTGTTGGGATCTGGATTTTGAATATCTGGCGCAATTTGTTCCGCATCAAAAAACCCAAGCTGACCTAACTCGCGAATCGTACGCATGATGTTGTCCTTGGAATATTTTTGACCAGGCCTGGTACGCATCTCTCTGTAGATGACGTGGTCATTGGTCTTTTCATTACCAGACACATAAACGTGGTTCAAAAACGACTCTTTACCCTCAATGATTCTGATCTCAAAATCAATGGTATCATTGGCTGCTGATACCTCAACAGGATTGATACTCGAAAACAAGTATCCGTTGTTCTGGTATAAATTAGTGATGTCTTCTGCATCGGGTTTGGTTTTGTCTTGAACGCGTTCGCGCAGCAACACACCGTTGTAGGTATCTCCCTTTTTAATCCCCAGCACCTTAGACAAAATGTGGTCAGGATACACCGTGTTCCCTACAAAATCAATAGTTCCAAAGTAATACTTTCTCCCCTCTTCCACCTTGATCTTGACAGAGATAAGACTGGAGTTATGGTTGATCAACGTGTCTCCCAATACCCGGGCATCCCGGTAACCATTCGAGGCGTATACATCGATCAACTTGGTTAAATCTTCGGTGTAATCCTCAGGGATGTATTTGGACTTTTTCCAAAAACGATAAATGGCTTTTGATTTGGTCTTTTTCAATGCCTTGCGAAGCTTTGCATCCGATAAAGCCTGATTGCCTTCAAAAATAATTTGACGGATTTTCACTTTATCTCCACGATCGATGTTGACCCGCATCTTTTGCGCATTGACCGACGTGGTATCATCTACAGTGACGATGGATACTTTGGTATTCAGGTACCCTTCCTTCTTGTATTTGTTTTCCAGGTAATTTTTAGTGTTGGAAATCAAACTTTTGGTGATTTTTTTCCCCTTTTTTAAGTCTGTATCCTTTAATATATCGTCGACTTTTCGGAACGAAATACCTTTGACATCCACATCGGAAAGTACAGGTCGCTCCTGGATAGCTAGTTCCAGGGAAACGTGGTCTCCATCGCTGTTGGTGATGTATAAGTTGATGTCGCTAAACAATTCTAGATCCCAAAGCTTGGAAATCATCGTAGCTACCTGTTCACCAGGAAGTGTAATGGTCATTCCCTCTCTAAGACCCGTATACGTTTTTACCGTTTGTTCGTTATACGTCTTTAGACCGGTTACGCGTAAAGTATCGATTTGGTATTTTCTGCCCTCCTCAAAATTGAGTTTTTGGTCTTGTGCCCATCCTGAGGCCCCACTAAGCAGTAAGGCGGCGATCAAGCACGTGTGCCATATGAGCGCTTTAGGACTGAACTTGTTCACTTGTTTTTCCAAATCTTCTTTCTCTATGTTGATAACTGATAAAGGCATTCTCTAAGGAACTTTCGTCAAATTCCGGCCAAAATTCCTCGGTAAAATATAACTCTGCGTAGGCGATCTGCCACAATAAAAAATTGCTGATGCGCTGTTCTCCACTAGTGCGGATCAACAGGTCTACATCGGGAAGATCATGGGTGTAAAGATGGGTATTAATATAAGCTTGGTCAATATCTTCAGGCTTAATTATGTTATTTTTAACCTTATCGGCGATTTGCCTCATGGCTTGAGCTAGCTCCTCTCGAGCACCGTAGCTCAACGCAAGTGTTAAGGTCATACCCGTGTGTTTACTGGTGGCCTCGATCACTTCTTTAAGCTCTTTCTGCGCCGAGCCGGGCAGCGCTTCTAAGCTCCCAATAGCTCCTAAGCGAACGTTGTTTTCTATAAAAGTGGGTAACTCTTTTTTTAATGACTTAACCAATAAACGCATCAGCAAATCCACTTCGTACTGGGGTCTATTCCAATTTTCAGTAGAAAAAGTATATAAGGTAAGGAACTCAATTTTCCAACGCACACAAGCCTCCACAATTTTCTTGACGGTTTTCACCCCCATCTCATGTCCATAGGTACGGGGTTTACCCTGAGCTTTGGCCCAACGACCGTTCCCGTCCATGATGATGGACAGGTGCTTGGGCAACCGTTTAGGGTCTATGGAATGAATTGCTTCAGACATCTATTTATAACATTCAACACATGGCTTTTGGCCAAACGTATAGGTCAGGGTCAAACCCGTCCACATGAACCAATCCTGGCTATTCGGATTTCCGAAATATTCCCCTGGATTGAGGTTTGCAAATTTATCATTCTTTGGATTACTTCCATCTAAATT
>DFSJ01000158.1:13367-18338 GCA_002378585.1 Flavobacteriaceae bacterium UBA3440
ACCTACAGGCACGGCTAAACCCCACTCTTTCCACTCATTATCGGAAACGTAAACAGATGCACCAAGCTTAGGTTGAGAATGAAAAACCGTGATCCCTGAAAATAGATAGGGAGACCACTGACCCCCAAACCGGTGAAGATTAAATTTAAGGTGATTAAACTCCAACCCCAAGGATAGAGCAGTTAGTCGATTGGTTACCGAATAATTCCTCGATTGACGGTAAGGATCGGAGGATAATCCGTCGTCGGCACGTAGATTAGTGTGAAGTAAAGAGGCGCGCCAAGCATAGCGCATGCTGTTGTTCCACCGAAACAAGATACCAGCCGCAGGGCTGTCCGGATTGATGTACTGGGTATTGCCAACATCGCCGATCATGTTGGCGCCACCGCCCATGATCCCGAGCTCATAGCGCTGTGCAGAAACTGACCAGCCGTTAAACAACAACGCTAAAAGAATGATTTGTCGTAAAAGCCTGTTCATCAATTGCGTTTGTCTTCGCCCCACATCATCTTCTTGCGCAGTGTTTTCAAGAATCGTTCCGAGGCATATTCCACCATTTTAATGGTGTAAGGCGCTTTTTCAATGTAAATCCACTGCTCGTTGTCCACGGACACCAAGCGAGAATCCATAGAAACCAAGTGCTGTTTTTCACGACCAGTCACCCTTAAACTGATTTTAGTAGTGTCAGGAATCACCATGGGTCGTGCATTCAGGTGGTGAGGGGCAATGGGTGTAATGACCAAGACTC
This sequence comes from Flavobacteriaceae bacterium UBA3440, assembly GCA_002378585.1. Taxonomy (GTDB): domain Bacteria; phylum Bacteroidota; class Bacteroidia; order Flavobacteriales; family Flavobacteriaceae; genus MAG-120531. Next base: position 14,116 of record DFSJ01000158.1, read on the forward strand.
CTGAAGCCGGAGTAACCACGGGCCCGCCACAGCTCAATGAATATCCTGTAGAACCGGTGGGTGTGGAAATAATCAACCCGTCAGCCCAGTAATGAGTGAGGTATTCGCCATCCAGATAGGTTTCAATGGTAATCATCGAAGTGGTGTCTTTTCGGCTGACCGTCACTTCATTTAAGGCTATGGGCAACGGCACTTGCCAGTTGTTGGGCTGGTCTTGCTGCACATGCAATAAAGTGCGTTCGTCCAGCGTGTAGGCGCCTGCTTTAAAGTCAGATAAAATAAAGTGTATGTCCTCTTGATCCAGTGTAGATAGGAATCCGAGTCTACCTGTATTGACCCCTACAAGTGGAATCCCTGAATCTTTGATGTAAGTAACCGAACGCAACATGGTCCCATCTCCGCCAAAACTAATCATCAAGTCAACATCAGATCCTAGGCCGTGTACTTCGTCATAGGTGGGGTAATCCAACTCTGGCCAATAATGCTTGATTTGCGCCAAAAGACCGTGTTCTATGATCAATTCATCAGAACTACCGTAGGCCATATCGATAAATGACCGAACGGTGAGCAAGGCTTCATGGGTAGGTTTATATCCGTAGAGCGCTACCTTCATCAGATTCCCAAATACTTTTGTAAATAGGCTGCGTGGTCTTGAGCACCACTGTCTTTAGGGATCCAGCCATCGGCAAATACCAAATCGTAGCCTTTGCGGTACATCAATTCAAATACGGGAGGCATATCTCCTTGGACCAAGAAGCAGTAGAGCACCCCTTGATCCAGAGGAACCTTATACATATAGGCTAAGTCAATAGCTGACTGATCCAACAAATGTATCAAGTCGGAAATGGAGAGGTGGCTTTGTCCAAAACGAACACTCATCAAGGTGCCTGAGGTATTTAAAGCCTCTGCCCAAGCATAGACATCAGCATCTGGATGCGCTTTCTGCCAGTCGCTTAGATAATTTTTGAGCGCTGGAAAGTCTTCTGCCCACAAAGCATCAGTTAAAGATTCTAATTCTCCTTTCATCTAGGCTACAAATAGAGGTGCAAATTACTCATTTAATCCTTGCCTGGGGGGATGATTTTGTATTTTTGCAGGCTCAAACCTATGAATTCATGACCAAATTAAGCGTGAACATCAATAAAATAGCCACTTTGCGCAACGCAAGAGGTGGTAATGTACCCGATGTGTTACAGGCCGCTCGTGCCATTGAATCTTTTGGCGCTCAGGGAATCACCGTACATCCAAGGCCTGATGAACGACATATCCGCTACAACGATACCCGCGCCTTGGCTCCCATCGTGTCCACTGAATTTAATATTGAAGGCAAACCGATCCCCTCCTTCATCGCTTTGGTCTTGGAAACCAAGCCAGCGCAAGTCACTTTGGTTCCGGATGCAGATGAGGCGCTAACCTCCAACGCTGGATGGGATGCCATTACCTATGAGCAAGAGCTTAAGGCACATATCTCGGTGTTTAAAGCAGCGGGTATTCGCACCTCTATTTTTATTGATCCCGTGCTGGCTCAGATCGAAGCAGCGCAGAGAACAGGTGCTGACCGTATTGAATTGTATACCGAAAACTACGCACACAAATACGCACAGGGAGAACGCGAATCCGCCATTGCTGCTTACCGAGCAGCGGCCCAAAGAGCGCATGAGCTTGGATTGGGGGTCAATGCGGGCCATGACCTGAGCTTGGACAACATCGCCTACTTCAAACAACAAATGCCCCACCTTGATGAAGTATCTATCGGGCACGCGCTCATCGCTGAGGCTTTGTATCTGGGTTTAGAAACAACGATTAAAAAATACCTAACCGCCTTATCTTAATGGAAATCCTCCACAGTTACATTCAAGGAAGCGGTCCAGACCTCATTATTTTACACGGTTTTCTGGGGATGGCCGACAATTGGAAAACATTGGGTAACGCCTACGAATCCAAAGGATTCAGGGTACACTTAGTAGATCAACGCAACCACGGAAAAAGTTTTCACCACCCAGAGTTTACCTATAAAAATATGGTGGAAGACCTCTGGAGCTATATGGATTACCAAGGTATTTCTTCGACAAAAATCATCGGACACTCCATGGGTGGTAAAACCGCCATGTGGGCAGCATGTAGCCAACCTGAGCGCATTCAACAGCTTTTGGTGGCAGACATAGGCCCCAAGTCCTATCCCTCACATCACGTACATATATTAGAAGCGATGAAATCGCTTGCGCTTACCCCACCTTCATCCAGACAAGAAGCGGGCCAACTACTGGAAAAAAAAGGATTGGCCTCGGGCATTGTCCAATTTTTATTGAAGAATTTGGAACGAAAATCAGATCAATCGCTTGGATGGAAACTAAACCTCCCAGTGCTTTATCAAAGTATGGAGTCTATCGGAACCGCGCTTGATCCAGACATGAGCTATCCAGGTCCCACCTTATTTTTAAGGGGGTCAAAATCAACCTACATACTTGATGCTGACCTTCCACAGATATTAGGCCACTTCCCCAAGGCACGTATCGATGAAATCCCGGAAGCCGGCCATTGGCTACACGCAGAAAACCCACAGGACTTTTTAACCAAAAGCCTCGGTTTTTTGACACAAATTGTGTGATTTTACATCAATTTATTGCTCCGTATTAAATTTTAACTAATTTTATAAGAATTGACAACTGTCAACCAAATTTAAATCAACCTGACAACCATGAAAAAATATTTTGCTTTACTCACCGGGGTGCTTTTTTTATACAGCTGTACTGAAGACGCTGTTGTAGTTACACCAGATCCAGAACCTATTGTATACACTTCGGGGACTGCCAACTTTTCTACCTACGTAGCCTTAGGAAACTCGCTGACTGCAGGTTACTCAGATGGCGCTTTGTTTGCTGATGGACAGCTCGCCTCATTCCCTAACCAAATTGCTGGTCGAATGGCTTTAGCAGGTGGTGGTGCATTTGATATTCCACTGATGGCTGACAACCTGGGCGGAGCTACTTTGGGTGGCCAACAGATTTTAGGAAACCGCATGTACCTTGATTTTTCCTCTGGTTCACCTGCACCTAAAACAGTATTCGGCCCTCCAGCCACAGACATCGCGAAAAAATTATCTGGCAAATTCAACAACATGGGGGTTCCAGGAGCAAAAAGCTACCACTTATTAGCTCCAGGATATGGCAACGTGGCAGGAGTTCCTGTTGGTTTAGCCAATCCATATTTTGCCCGATTTGCCTCAAGTGCTTCAACAACTGTTTTAGCTGATGCCATGGCCAAACAACCGACTTTCTTTACCCTGATGATTGGAAACAATGATGTATTGGGTTATGCTACCGCTGGTGGCGCTGGAGTTAACCAGACCGGCAACTTAAACCCGGCAACTTATGGCGGATCTGATATCTCTGATCCCAATGTAGTAGTGGGTGCTATTCAAGCCATTGTTCAAACACTGACTCAAGGGGGCGCCAAAGGAGTTATTGCCAACGTACCCAATGTACTGGGCGCTCCATATTTTACCACGGTACCTCACAACCCTATTCCGCTTGATGCCGCAACGGCTACCATGTTGAATTCAGCCGCCGCTTTTGGCGCCTACAACGCTGGGATAGCTCAGTTGGCTTCGTTGGGAATCATCTCAGCTGCCGAGAAAACAAAACGAACCATCACCTTTGCCGCAGGGGCAGGAAATGCAGTGGTAATTTTAGACGAATCATTGACCGACCTAAGTGGATTTAATCCTGCACTCACTAAAATGAGACAGGCTACTGCTGCTGATAAGATAGTTTTAACTGCTCAATCTGTCATTGGGACATTGGTCAACAAAAACCCATCTTTAATCAATGGAGTGTCCGTTCCATTGGAGGATAAATGGGTGTTGACTCCTCAAGAACAAGCGGAGATTTCTACAGCGACCCAAGCCATTAATGCGGGAATTGCCCAAGTGGCTCAAGCTTATGGTTTGCCTCTAGTTGATACATATGGCTTTTTTAATGGTTTAATCGCCAATGGAGTCTCCCTATCAGACGGAAGTAAAATAACGGCTAAATACGGATCAGGCGGAGGTTTCTCACTCGATGGAGTACACCCATCACCACGTGGATATGCGCTTATTTCAAATCTGTTTATCAGCGCCATTAACAGCACCTACAAATCAAACCTGCCTTTAGTAAACCCGTTAGATTACAAAGGTCTTTACGTAAACTAGTTAGGTTGAGTACCAAAAAAAAAGGGCGGCC
>DFSJ01000098.1:0-2010 GCA_002378585.1 Flavobacteriaceae bacterium UBA3440
ATCGTCATTTTGGTGAACAAATGGGATTTGTACGAAAAAGACACCAATAGTGCTAAAGAATACACCCAAAAAATCAAAGAGGTCATCGCTCCGTTTGTCGATGTGCCGATTGTATTTGTCTCGGTAAAGAATAAGCAAAGAATATTTAAAGCGATTGAGACGGCCGTACAGGTGTACCAAAATCGATCTAAACGCGTACCGACCCATCAGTTTAATGAAGTGATGTTGCCGTTGATCGAAAACTATCCGCCACCTGCCAATAAGGGCAAATACATCAAAATCAAGTTTTGCACCCAAATACCCTCTCCGTATCCTCAGTTTGTGTTTTTCTGCAATCTGCCTCAATACGTGAAAGATCCGTACAAACGATTTTTGGAAAATAAAATCCGTGAAAACTTTGATTTTAATGGGGTACCCATCAGTATTTTTATCCGAAAAAAATAACTACAACTGATCCCTAATCGCGATTAACTCTTTTTTCACCCCCTCAAGACGAGCGATCAACTCGGCTGTGGTCATAGCGTTCTTTCGCTCGAGTTTCAATTGACTTTTCGCCCCCTCTAAGGTGAATCCCTTCTCCTTGACTAAATGATGAATCTGGGTGAGCAAGGCAACATCCTCCGGGGTAAATTTTCGCGCACCGCGCGCATTTTTCTTCGGGTTGAGTTGGGGGAATTGAGTTTCCCAAAACCGAATCAGCGAAGTGTTCACCGAAAAGGCCTCTGCGACTTCGCCGATGGAGTAGTAACGTTTGTTGGGCAGTGTGTGCATTAATCGAGGGATTGGTTTTCTTGACTGGCGTAGCGCAACATACTTTGGAACTCCTCTGGAGTTAGGCTGCCGTAGTAAAAATTGATTGGATTGATTTTTTTTCGGTCTTTCCAGACCTCATAATGCAAGTGTGGCGCTTCTGAACGACCCGTGTTACCCACATAACCGATAAGGTCTCCGCGCTTCACTCTTTGCCCCACACGAACATTGTATTTGTTCAAATGCCCGTAAAGGGTTTCATAACCAAAACCATGGGCAATTCGAATGTGGTTTCCGTATCCGGAAGATCGGTTATCGGCCCGCACCACTTTTCCATCTCCAGGCGCGTAGATCGGGGTCCCTTTTGGGGCGGTAAAGTCCATACCCCAGTGCATTTTTCTTGTTTTTGAAAATGGATCAGAGCGATATCCGTACCCCGAGGCAATCCGAGTCATTTTTTCATTAGAAAGGGGCTGAATCGCTGGAATGGAGGCCAAAAGGGTTTCTTTCTCCGAGGCAAGTGCCGTGATTTCATCTAGTGATTTTGACTGAACGACTAATTGTTTTTGCAGGATATCCATTTTTTTAGCGGTTTCTGCAATCAGGTCTGAGTGTTCGTATCCCTCGTAAATTTGATAACGGTTGATACCGCCAAACCCTGCTTTTCTCTGGGACTCGGATATTGGAGCGGTTTCAAAATAAACCCGGTAGATCGTATTGTCACGCTCTTCTATGTTGGCCAATACCTTTTGGGCTTGCTCCATTTTTTTTTGGAGCAGACTGTACTGAACCTTAAAGTTTTCTACTTCGCGTTGTAAGGAGAGTTCTTTTGGGGTATTTACGATAGTTGTATTCAGTAAGACGACCAATCCAAGTAACCCAAAAACGGCTGAGGCCAAAAGAAAGGTAAACACCCTCCGATAGCGCACCAGCGCACGTACCTGAATTTTCTTGTACGAAAGGGTCCGTGGATCGTAGTAGTATTTTACTTGGGCCATCTCACTAAATTTGTGCTATTTTTGTGCGTAAATGCCATTCTTACAAAGATAATTCCTTTTTAGACACTGAGCACCGCACCTTAACCATCCTTTAACTTTGATGAAATCTCAAGACATTCGCCATAAATTCCTTCAGTTTTTCAAAGAAAAACAACACCGAATTGTTCCTTCTGCACCCATGGTGATCAAAGACGATCCCACATTGATGTTTACCAATGCAGGTATGAACCAATTTAAGGCCTATTTCTTGGGAAACGCCAAA
>DFSJ01000098.1:2321-3283 GCA_002378585.1 Flavobacteriaceae bacterium UBA3440
CACAACGATTTGGAGGAAGTAGGAAAAGACACCTACCACCACACCATGTTTGAGATGCTGGGAAATTGGAGTTTTGGTCAAAGCCAACCAGGTGGAAATGGGTATTTTAAAAAAGAAGCAATTGAATGGGCTTGGGAACTGCTTACGGAGGTATATGGGATTGATCCATCATGGATGTATGTGACTGTATTCGAGGGTTCTAATGATGCAGATCAACTAGAAAAGGATGAAGAGGCCTTGGCTCTGTGGCGCAACCTAGTTCCCGAATCCCAAATACTTTATGGCAACAAGAAGGATAACTTTTGGGAGATGGGGGATCAAGGACCATGTGGCCCTTGTTCAGAGATCCATGTAGATATTCGCTCTGCAGCGGAAAAAGCCAAAATACCCGGGGCTTCCCTGGTAAACAACGACCATCCTCAAGTGATTGAGATTTGGAATTTGGTCTTTATGCAGTTCAACCGAAAGGCAGATGGACAGCTCGAACGCTTGCCCGCACAGCATGTGGATACAGGTATGGGTTTTGAGCGCTTGTGCATGGTATTACAAGGAGTGCAATCCAATTACGACACGGATGTTTTTAAGCCGTTAATTCGAGAAATAGAAAACATCACTGATGTAACCTTCGGGCAAAAAGAAGAAACTGATATTGCCATTAGGGTGATTGCGGATCACATTCGCGCGGTTTCTTTCTCCATCGCAGATGGTCAGTTGCCCTCCAATGCAGGTGCGGGCTATGTGATTCGGCGGATTTTGCGTCGGGCCATACGCTATGGATTTACCTTCTTAGGCGCTAAAGAACCAACTATTTTCCGTCTGGTTAAGATTTTGGTCGACCAGATGGGTTCTTCGTTCCCAGAACTTAAAGAACAGCAACAACTGATCACCAATGTGGTGCGCGAGGAAGAGCAATCCTTTTTAAAGACATTGGACCAAGGCTTACAATTGCTGGATGTATTGGT
>DFSJ01000098.1:3581-4051 GCA_002378585.1 Flavobacteriaceae bacterium UBA3440
TTTCCCATTGACCTTACGGCATTGATTTTGTCTGAAAAAGGTTTTGGGTTAGATCAGGAGGGATTTGCCAAATCCATGGAAGCACAAAAAGCGCGTTCAAGAAAGGCCGCCCAAATAGATAAGGAGGATTGGGTGGTCTTGCGTGAAGATGACCAACAAGAATTTGTTGGATATGACACCTTGGAGGTAGATGTTCGCTTGGTGAAATACCGCAAAATGACTTCTCAAAAAGAAGGGGTGCTTTATCAGTTAGTGTTTAATCTAACCCCGTTTTATCCTGAGGGTGGGGGACAGGTAGGAGATAAAGGTTATTTGGAGGCTCCAAACGGCAACATCACGTATATCATTGATACCAAGCGGGAAAACCAAGAAATTGTTCATTTTGCCAAACAGCTTCCTGGGGAGTTGGACGGTAAATTTAAAGCGGTAGTTGACCGACTTCAACGAGCTAGAACAAGCCAAAACCACTC
>DFSJ01000098.1:4443-4633 GCA_002378585.1 Flavobacteriaceae bacterium UBA3440
TTGACTTTTCGCATTTTGCCAAGTTGAGCCAAGAGGAATTAGAAGCCGTGGAGCAATTTGTCAATGCGCGGATCGAGAGTCAGATCCCCTTGGTGGAACAGCGCATGGTTCCTATGGAACAGGCGGTGGAACAAGGAGCCATGGCCCTGTTTGGCGAGAAATATGGGGATGCAGTGCGCACGATTAGATT
>DFSJ01000034.1:0-142 GCA_002378585.1 Flavobacteriaceae bacterium UBA3440
AGTTCGAACCTCGTCTCCCGCTCAAATGTTTAAGTCCTTGGGCTAAACCTTCAATGCTGAGCATTGTTCGGTGCTGTGTATTACACGGCGCCTTTCCGGTTTTTAAGGATTTAAAAACCAATGCCGGTGTAGCTCAGGGGTA
>DFSJ01000034.1:423-750 GCA_002378585.1 Flavobacteriaceae bacterium UBA3440
TTCAATTCTCGTCATTGGCTCAATAGCGTAATAAACTATACACTAATATAAACTAAGATTAAAATTATTTAACATGGCAAAGGCTAATTTCGATCGTTCAAAACCGCACTTAAACATCGGTACCATTGGACACGTAGATCACGGAAAAACTACATTGACTGCTGCTATTACTTCGGTTTTGGCCAATGCAGGACTTTCTGAAAAGAGAAGTTTCGATTCTATCGACAACGCTCCAGAAGAAAAAGAAAGAGGTATTACGATTAATACTTCACACGTTGAATATTCTACAGCAAACAGACACTATGCACACGTTGACTGTCCAGGTCA
>DFSJ01000034.1:1013-6401 GCA_002378585.1 Flavobacteriaceae bacterium UBA3440
CCAGGTCACGCGGATTACGTAAAAAACATGGTTACTGGTGCTGCTCAGATGGACGGTGCTATTTTGGTAGTTGCTGCTACTGATGGCCCAATGCCACAAACTAGAGAACACATCCTACTAGGAAGACAAGTAGGTATTCCAAGAATCGTTGTATTCTTGAACAAAGTGGATATGGTTGATGATGCTGAGTTATTGGAGTTGGTAGAGATGGAAGTAAGAGAATTGCTTTCTTTCTACGAGTACGACGGAGATAATGGTCCAGTAATTTCTGGTTCTGCACTTGGTGCATTGAACGGAGAGCAGAAGTGGGTGGATACTGTAATGCAATTGATGGAAGCTGTTGACACCTGGATCGAAATGCCAGAGCGTGATGTTGACAAGCCTTTCTTGATGCCTGTTGAAGATGTATTTACCATCACTGGTCGTGGAACTGTAGCTACTGGTCGTATCGAAACAGGTGTGGCAAACACTGGAGATGCAGTTGAAATCATCGGTATGGGTGCTGAAAAATTAACTTCTACTATTACAGGAGTTGAGATGTTCCGCAAAATCCTTGATAGAGGTGAAGCTGGAGATAACGTAGGTCTTTTGTTGAGAGGTATCGATAAAGCTGATATCAAAAGAGGTATGGTAATCTGTAAGTCAGGTTCAGTAAAACCGCACGCTAAATTCAAAGCTGAGGTGTATATCTTGAAAAAAGAAGAAGGTGGACGTCACACTCCTTTCCACAACAACTATCGTCCACAGTTCTATGTTAGAACTACTGACGTAACTGGAACTATCAGCTTACCAGCTGGTGTTGAGATGGTTATGCCTGGTGATAACTTGACTATCAACGTAGATTTGTTGCAGCCTATCGCACTAAGCGTTGGTCTTCGTTTTGCAATCCGTGAGGGTGGTAGAACTGTAGGAGCTGGTCAGGTAACTGAAATCCTAGACTAAACTTTATCTTATAAAGTCAACAAGGTGTCCGCCCTCTGGGCGGATACCTTTCTTAATGAATACAAGATGCTTCGGCATCTGATACGGGTGTAGCTCAGTTGGTAGAGCACTGGTCTCCAAAACCAGGTGTCGGGAGTTCGAGTCTCTCCTCCCGTGCAAAGGTTCATCACCTATTTAAAAAGATCGAATATGTTGCAGTATATAAAGGAATCAATTGAAGAGTTAAAGCACAATGTGACTTTGCCTACCAAAGCTGAAGCATCAAACCTTATGGTCGTTGTTGCTGTATTTTCGGTAGTATTTGCTTTAGCTATTTGGGGTGTAGACAGTGCCTTATCGCAGTTGATCCAACTATATTTTAACAACATCATCAATTAATTGCCCTATGTCTGAGACTGTTGAGAAAAAGTGGTATGTGGTTCGGGCTGTAAGTGGTCAGGAACACAAGATCAAGGGGTATATTGAGACTGAAATAGCTCGTTTGGGTTTTGCCCAGGAGTTAGAGGAGGTTTTGGTGCCTACTGAAAAAGTAGTACAAATAAGAAACGGTAAAAAGCTCAACAAAGAAAAGGTATACTTTCCAGGATACATAATGGTGAAAGCCAACTTGGATGGTGAAATGGTTCACGCTATTAGATCAATTACTAATGTTATTGGTTTTTTAGGTGAGACCAAAGGGGGTGATCCTGTTCCGCTCAGAAAATCAGAAGTGAATAGAATGCTTGGTAAAGTGGATGAGCTAGCAGCTACATCTGATCAAGTGGCTATTCCTTTTGTATTAGGTGAAACGATTAAGGTAATAGATGGTCCTTTTAATGGATTCAACGGTACTGTTGAAAAAATTAATGAGGAAAAACGCAAGCTTGAGGTTATGGTGAAGATTTTCGGAAGAAAAACACCATTGGAACTCAGCTATATGCAAGTAGAGAAAGTATAAGTGTTACACTAAATAGAGAAGGTGTGCTTCCAAATTCACCTTCGTTAATTAAATTGAACAATGGCAAAAGAAATCAGTAAAGTAGTTAAACTACAAGTTAGGGGAGGTGCAGCGAATCCATCGCCACCGGTTGGACCCGCTTTAGGTTCTGCCGGTGTCAATATCATGGAGTTCTGTAAGCAGTTCAACGCTAGAACCCAAGATAAACCTGGTAAGGTTTTACCAGTTCAGATCACCGTGTACAAGGACAAGTCTTTTGACTTCGTCGTTAAGACTCCTCCAGCGGCCGTTCAACTCATGGAAGCAGCTAAGGTGAAGAAAGGATCTGGCGAACCAAACAAAATCAAGGTGGCATCAGTCAGCTGGGATCAAGTTAAATTTATCGCAGAAGACAAAATGGTCGATTTGAACGCATTTACGTTAGAATCTGCCATGATGATGATCGCAGGTACTGCACGCTCAATGGGTTTGAAAGTATCAGGTAAAAAACCTTTCTAACATCTAAAGCAGTAGATATGGCAACATTAACGAAAAAGCAAAAAGAAGCACGCGCTAAGATAGACAAGACTAAATTGTATTCTTTGTCAGAGGCCAGTGCTTTGGTGAAAGAAATCACCAATTCTAATTTTGATGCTTCTGTAGACATCGCTGTGCGTTTAGGTGTAGACCCACGTAAAGCAAATCAGATGGTTAGAGGAGTAGTAACCCTTCCTCATGGAACTGGTAAGGACGTCAAGGTTTTGGCCTTGGTTACCCCAGATAAAGAAGCAGAGGCTAAAGAGGCTGGTGCTGACTATGTAGGTCTTGACGAGTACTTAGAGAAAATTAAAAACGGTTGGACCGACGTAGACGTCATCATTACTATGCCAAGTGTGATGGGTAAATTGGGCCCTTTAGGACGTGTTTTAGGTCCAAGAGGCTTGATGCCTAATCCTAAAACGGGTACTGTAACTATGGATGTAGCCAAAGCGGTTGCTGAGGTTAAAGCTGGTAAGATTGATTTTAAAGTCGACAAAACAGGTATTGTACATGCAGGTATTGGCAAAGTTTCTTTTTCTGCCAACCAGCTTGCTGACAACGCCAAGGAATTGATCGATACGTTGATCAAATTGAAGCCAACAGCAGCCAAAGGGGTGTATGTGAAGACCATTTATATGTCTAGCACCATGAGCCCAAGTGTTCAATTGGATCCTAAAGCCGTTTAAGGGTATTAAAAAAATTATCCCATGACAAGAGAAGAAAAAACACAAGCAATACAAGACCTTACGGCTAAGTTGGCTGATCATTCGATCATTTACTTAGCGGATACTTCTGGGTTGGATGCAGGAACAACTTCTGATTTACGCAGAGCTTGTTTCAAGGAAAACATTCAACTTAACGTAGTTAAAAACACGTTGCTTGCCAAAGCAATGGAAGCTTCTGATAAAGATTTCGGCGATCTTCCTTCTGTATTGAAAGGAAGTACCTCAATCATGATCTCTGATCAAAGCAGTGTTCCTGCAAAATTGATTAAGAGTTTTAGAAAGAAATCCAATAAGCCTGTGCTTAAAGGAGCTTTTATCGAAGAAGCGATTTACATCGGAGACAATCAATTGGATGCCCTTGTAGCGATCAAGTCTAGAGAAGAAATGATTGGTGAAGTGATTGGCTTATTGCAATCACCAGCCAAGAATGTTATTTCTGGTTTGAAATCAGGTGGTGGAAAATTGGCGGGTATTTTGAAAACCCTTTCCGAAAAATAACTTAGCACTAATCAACAATTATATTTACAAATTTTAAAACGATAGAAAAATGGCAAATTTGAAAGATTTCGCAGAACAACTAGTTAACCTAACCGTTAAAGAAGTAAACGAGTTAGCAGCTATCTTGAAAGAAGAGTACGGTATCGAGCCTGCTGCTGCTGCTGTGGCAGTTGCTGCTGGAGGTGGTGCTGGTGCTGATGCACCTGCTGCTGAAGAGCAAACAGAATTCGATGTAATCCTTAAAGAAGCTGGAGCCTCTAAATTGGCTGTAGTTAAATTGGTTAAAGAATTGACTGGTCTTGGTTTGAAAGAAGCTAAAGACATCGTTGATGCTGCTCCAAAACCAGTTAAAGAAGGTGTTTCTAAAGATGAGGCTGAAGGCATTAAAAAATCATTGGAAGAAGCAGGAGCTGTTGTTGAGCTTAAATAATTACTCAATGTAACTTACGGGTTTAGGTCTTTTCGCAGTTTTGCGGCTAGACCTAAGCCTTTTTATAGGTGTATATGACGGTATATACATCCCTCTTTCTCAGTATTCACCACATAAAATTGTCCATTGATGTTCACAAATCAGACTGAAAGAATCAATTTTTCCTCCACTAAGAACATACCGAATTATCCGGATTTCTTGGACATTCAGATCAAATCATTTCAGGACTTTTTCCAATTAGAGACCAAATCTGACGAGCGTAGTAATGAGGGGTTGTTCAACACCTTTAAGGAGAACTTTCCCATCACAGATACCCGCAACCAGTTTGTACTTGAGTTCCTTGATTATTTTGTTGATCCACCGCGTTACACCATTCAAGAGTGTATCGAAAGGGGATTGACCTACAGTGTTCCTCTGAAAGCCCGTTTAAAACTGTATTGTACTGATCCTGAGCACGAGGATTTTGAAACAATCGTACAGGACGTTTACCTAGGTACTATTCCTTACATGACCCCAAGTGGTACATTCGTAATTAATGGTGCGGAGCGTGTAGTAGTTTCCCAATTACACCGTTCTCCTGGAGTCTTTTTTGGACAGTCCTTCCACACCAATGGAACTAAGCTATATTCTGCCCGAGTTATCCCGTTTAAAGGTTCTTGGATTGAATTTGCTACCGATATTAACGGCGTGATGTATGCATACATCGACCGTAAAAAGAAATTACCTGTAACCACCTTGTTCCGTGCCATTGGTTTTGAACGCGACAAGGATATCTTGGAAATCTTTGATCTTTCTGAGGAGGTTAAAGTATCTAAAGCAGGTCTAAAAAAGGTTCTTGGACGTAAATTAGCTGCCCGTGTGCTGAACACCTGGCATGAAGATTTCGTCGATGAAGATACCGGTGAGGTGGTTTCTATCGAACGTAACGAGATCATTTTAGATCGAGATACCATTTTGGAGAAAGAACACATCGATGAGATTATTGAAGCGGATGTAAAAACGATTTTATTGCATAAGGAAAACAACGCCAATGCAGATTATGCGATCATCCACAATACCCTCCAAAAGGACCCTACAAACTCAGAAAAAGAAGCCGTAGAGCATATCTACAGACAGCTCAGAAACTCTGAGCCGCCTGATGAAGAAACTGCACGTGGTATTATCGATAAACTGTTCTTCTCGGATCAACGATACAATCTGGGTGAAGTTGGTCGTTATAGAATGAACAAAAAACTGGGCTTGAATATCAAGATGGATGAGCAGGTGCTTACCCGTGAAGATATCATCACCATAATTAAATACCTCATCGAGTTGATCAATTCCAAAGCGGAGATTGA
>DFSJ01000034.1:6678-6896 GCA_002378585.1 Flavobacteriaceae bacterium UBA3440
GATATCGATCACTTGTCAAACAGACGTGTACGCACAGTTGGTGAACAATTGTCGCAACAGTTTGGTGTTGGTCTAGCCCGTATGGCGAGAACCATCCGCGAACGTATGAATGTTCGTGACAACGAAGTATTTACCCCTATTGACTTGATCAACGCCAAGACTTTGTCTTCTGTGATCAATTCTTTCTTTGGGACCAATCAGCTTTCTCAGTTTATGGA
>DFSJ01000104.1:0-3461 GCA_002378585.1 Flavobacteriaceae bacterium UBA3440
TGTTGACCAGTGACGGTGATATCGTCAATAAAATACTACGGGCCAGCAACGGTCACGAAAAAGAATACCAGGTATGGGTGAACAAACCGATTGATGCTCGATTTATTGACAGGATGAGCAAAGGAGTGCCTATTCTGGGTACAGTAACCAGGCCTTGTGTGATAAAACCGATGGGCGCCATGGGATTTACCATAGTACTCACTCAAGGACTTAATCGGCAAATCAGGCGCATGTGTGAACACCTAGGTTACCGGGTAACCCGACTCAAAAGGGTACGCATCATGAACATCAGCCTAGATACAGAACTTGGAGCCTGGAGGCATCTAACCCAAAAAGAACTCGAGCGATTAACTCAAAGCGTACAGACCTCCAACAAAACCGCCGAATACACAAGACCCAGATCCTCATGACGATTACCCAATTACAGTATATCATAGCTGTTGCCACCTACAGAAACTTCACCTTGGCTGCTGAAAAATGTTTTGTCACTCAGCCTACCCTATCCATGCAAATTCAAAAATTGGAAGAGGAATTAGGCGTGGAGCTCTTTGACCGTACTAAAAAACCAATTGGTCTGACCAAAGCGGGCGAAAAAATTATCGTTCAAGCAGAGAAAATCGTCACTGAAGTATCCCGCATCAAAGACATTATCGATATCGAAAAAGGATTCGTGGGTGGCGTATTTACCTTGGGGATTATCCCCACAGTGACACCTACCCTGTTGCCGTTGTTTTTGCCTCATTTTATCACCCAATACCCCAATGTACAGCTTCATATTCAGGAACACCATACGGAATCGTTAATCGATCTACTCAAAGAAGGAGTCTTAGATGCCGCCATAGCGGCCACTCCACTGGAAGAAGAAGGACTGGCAGAAAAACCGATGTACTATGAACCTTTTGTAGGCTATGTAGCTCCTGAACACCCTCTGTGTGCTCATACTACCTGGCATCCATCCATGTTGGACACAGAGGATTTATTGCTTTTAGAAGATGGCCACTGTTTTCGCAACGGAATACTCAATCTTTGCAGAAACAAGAATCAAGCAGTACCTCCTTCATTTTCCATAGAAATCGGAAGTTTTGATACCTTGGTACAATTAGTCGACAACTCAATGGGCATCACCCTATTGCCTTATTTGACTGGAAAAAGACTGACCCCCTCCCAGCAATCCAGATTAAGGCACTTTAATGCTCCTCAACCTGCTCGGGAAATCAGTTTAATTCACCGAAAAAACGCGTTAAAAGAACAAATTATTGACGCCTTGCACCAGAGTATCCGGTCAGCTGTTTCCAGTGCGGTTCCCTTTAACGACGTGCAAATTATCAGCCCACTAAAAAACAAAAAATGAGGCAAGCCAAACTTTTTGGGAGCATCATACTCGTGCTCATCACTCTGTCCTGCAAGTCACTCCAGACGGATACCCCAATGGCGCCAACAACTACTGTACGACCAGAAGTAACAGCAGCAAAAGCATACCGTGGTTGGTTGGTTATTGATCCACTAAGCAACGACACAATTGTTAAGGAACAATCCGAACAGCTTTTTATTCCAGGTAGCAATATTAAAATTCTCACACTGTACGCCGCATTAAAATCGATACCCACCAAATTGCCGACCGCGCTCTACCAAGTTGACGGGGATACGATATATATCCAAGGCTTAGGTAATCCAACCACCCTGCATCCAGAATGGAGAGATCGAGAGTTGATCGAATTAATTAAACCCTTTAAACAGGTATACCTAACGCCGAGTCCACAAAATTTATGGCCCTGGGGCCCTGGATGGGCGTGGGAGGATTTCGATACCTATTTCGCGGCAGAAAAAAATGCATTGCCCCTTTGGGGTAATCAATTTTGGGCCATACCCATGGGGCAAAACACGGAGTTTTACCCGAAATCAATGCTCAATAAAGTGAGGATTACCGCTGAGAAACCTACTTTCAGAAGGGCGCGTACTACCAATGAGTTTTTTGTTCCCCAAAGACTACCGGATACACTTTCTATCCCGATTTTAACGGATGATGGCCTGACAGCTAAATTTCTTGAAGAAGCCGCGGGCACACCCACCTCCTTACGTGCATTTCCTGATGGACCCTCCCAAGTGCTCTATGGGAGAAACAGAGATCAGGTACTCAAAAAAATGATGTGGCAGAGTGATAATTTCTTAGCTGAACAAATTTTGCTGCAAGTAAACTACCAACGAACGGGTTATTTAGTAGATCCAAATGGGACGGCAGAGTTATCTAAAGACTTATTTCCATTTTGGAGAGAAAAAATCAGGTGGGTAGATGCCTCGGGGTTATCCCGGTATAATCTTATGAGCCCACTTTCGATTGTTCAAGCCCTGGAGGCCTTGTATGATTTCCAACCCTACGAGTCACTAAAAGGTTATTTTCCTGCAGGAGGGCAACGTGGCACTTTAAAAAACAGGTATAAAAATCCGGAAGGGAAACCCTATGTATATGCCAAAACTGGCAGCATGGGTCAGGTCTATTGTTTGGGCGGTTACTTAGAAACCGACTCTGGGCGAATCCTGATTTTTAGCGCGATGTACAATAACTTCACCCAACCTACATCCGCAGTGATTTTAGAAATCGAAAATAAACTCAAGACATTAAAGTCTGAATATTGATTAAAATCGATTATCCCCGTCGAGTAAATTTCCTAGTCCGCCGAGCACACTACCCTCACCCTTGTGAGCTCCACCACCTTGAGGGGCGGCAGCCCAAACACGTTGGGCAAGCCTTGAAAAAGGCAATGATTGAATATACACAGTCCCCGGACCGGTCAAGGCGGCAAAAAAGAGTCCTTCCCCGCCAAAAAGTGTGTTTTTTATTCCCCCAACAAATTGGATGTCGTAATCTACCCCTTGGGTAAAACCGACCAAACAACCAGTATCAACGCGAAGCACTTCACCAGGCCCCAAGGTTTTCTGAGCCAGTGTTCCTCCCGCATGAATAAATGTCAATCCATCTCCTTCCAATTTCTGCATGATAAATCCTTCTCCGCCAAACAATCCTCTTCCAAGCTTTTTTGAAAACTCAATACCCACCGAAACACCCTTGGCCGCACACAAAAAAGCATCCTTTTGACAAATAAATCGACCTCCTACCTCACTCAAATCAATAGGAATTATTTTTCCTGGGTAAGGTGAAGCAAAACTTACTTTGCGTTTTCCAGTACCTTGATTCATGTAGGCCGTCATAAACAAGCTTTCCCCGGTGAGCAATCGTTTTCCCGCAGACAACATTTTACCAAAAATACCTTGATCCGGTTGAGCTCCATCGCCAAAGATGGTCTGCATTTCAATGTGTTGCTCCATCATCATTAAACTACCCGCCTCAGCGACCACCACTTCTTGTGGGTCTAGCTCAACAGATACATATTGCATTTCTTCTCCGAAAATTTGGTAATCTATTTCGTGTGCATTCATGATTTGCGTTTTAATGTCCATTCAAA
>DFSJ01000104.1:3807-4276 GCA_002378585.1 Flavobacteriaceae bacterium UBA3440
TCCATCGCTTCTTTGATTTGCGCGCCGTCTGCACAGGAAAAGGTGATCACTCCTTTGGCTTTTTTGTGGAAAACAGCCTTATTCTGTGCGACCAGCATAGATACGGGCGTGCCTGATTTGGTCAGGTGATGTATCACTAAAGCTCCTGTAGCTAACTCAGCTGCCATGCCTTGAACCGCCCAAAACATAGATCCAAATGGATTTTGGTTCACCCATCGGTAGCGCACCCGAGTGTGTGCTTGGTCGCCATCACACTGGGTTAATCGTACACCTGTCCACCAAGCAGCGGGCAGCTTAAAAAATAAATAGCGGTTAAATAGTTGAGGATTCATGGGGTGAATATAGGCAGATTTGCCCATTATCCAGATCCTGAAAGAACAGGAAAAATATAAAATATGTTAAAATTTACTACTATGTATTACATAATACCTTTTAAAAGATATATATTTGCATCAACAAGTAATATATA
>DFSJ01000111.1:0-260 GCA_002378585.1 Flavobacteriaceae bacterium UBA3440
ATCACTTATTTGCGTCCAGACGCCAAGTCACAGGTAACTATTGAGTACTCGGATGACAATGTGCCACAACGCATCGATACCATTGTTGTTTCTACGCAGCACGACCCATTCTTGGCGGATGATGAAGCGATGTTAGCGCAAATCAAAAGAGATTTGATCGAGAAGTTGATTCCTAGGGTGAAGGCCCAATTACCCGCTTATGTTCAGGCATTGTTTAACGATCAAATTACTTACCACATCAACCCAACTGGTAAGTTTGT
>DFSJ01000111.1:588-2747 GCA_002378585.1 Flavobacteriaceae bacterium UBA3440
ATCATTGTGGATACCTACGGAGGAAAAGGAGCCCACGGAGGTGGCGCTTTTAGCGGTAAAGATCCCTCAAAAGTAGACCGTTCCGCTGCCTATGCGGCCCGTCACGCTGCCAAGAATTTAGTGGCTGCAGGTGTGTGCGATGAAATTTTGGTTCAGGTGAGCTATGCTATTGGTGTGGTAAAACCTACCTCTATTTTTGTGGATACTTACGGTACTGCTAAAGTGTCACTTAAGGATGGAGAGATCGCACAAAAGGTAGCAGAGATCTTTGATTTTAGACCATACGCTATTGAACAGCGTTTAAAATTGAGAAATCCTATTTATTCGGAGACAGCCGCTTATGGCCACATGGGAAGAACTTCTGAAACAGTGACCAAAGTTTTTGAGTCACCATACAGTGGTCGTATCGAGAGAGAAGTTGAATTGTTTACTTGGGAAAAATTAGACCATGTAGATGCCATAAAGACTGCATTCGGAATCTAAATGTTACAGAGCTTACACCACCCATCTTTTAAAACTGCTTCTGGAGCAGTTTTAGATCTTCAGCTTTCTTATGAGTTATTCGGCCAGCCGATACACCGCGCACCTCTGGTGATGGTGAATCACGCCTTGACCGGAAATTCACATGTAGCTGGCCCAGATGGGTGGTGGAATAGCTTGATCGGCCCTGGTTTAGTTGTCGATACAGATAAGTACACGGTACTGGCCTTTAATATACCAGGTAATGGGTACGATGGATTTGTCATCGATAATTACAAAGACTTTATCGCCCAAGACATAGCCCGAATTTTTTGGTGGGGTGTGGATCAGCTGGGCATTCAGGAAGTATTTGCCTTAATCGGTGGTTCACTCGGTGGAGGGATTGCTTGGGAAATGGCCGCATTGGCCCCAGAGCGTATCGGTCATTTAGTTCCTGTCGCTTCGGATTGGAAGTCAACAGATTGGTTGATGGCCAATTGTCAGATTCAAGAACAGTTTTTGCTGAACTCCAAACAGCCTGTACACGACGCGCGTATGCATGCCATGTTGTGTTACCGTACACCCGAGTCGTTTAAACAGCGTTTTGGACGTTCAACCAATGAAACACTCAATGTTTTTAACGTAGAGAGTTGGCTGACCCACCACGGAGAAAAACTCCAACAGCGTTTCCAGTTGTCCGCGTATAAGTTGATGAACCAGTTGTTGCGCTCTATCGATATTACCCGTGGCGGCCGCGATCCATTCGTGCAATTCAAAGACAGCAAAACACACATCCATATTATCGGTGTGGACTCTGATTTGTTTTTCACCGCTCAAGAGAATAAGGACACGTTTAAACAACTCGCCCAGGCCAACAGTCGAGTGACCTATGGAGAAATAAATTCTTTGCATGGACACGATGCTTTTCTGATGGAATACCAACAGATGGAGCGGTTGTTGGGAGACATTTTTGGGACCACCAAAAAATTGGACAAGATTACCGTCTTGAAGTTTGGGGGCAAATCCCTGGCCAATGGAGCAGGGTTAGACCGAGTACTGGCTATTATTCAAGAAAAGGCTCAAGCCCGTATTCCCTTTACAGCGGTTTTGTCCGCTCGAGGTAAGGCGACGGACCAATTAGAGTCCCTATTGGCTTCAGCAGCCTCTGGCCATCCCACCCAAAGTGCTTTTGATTCGTTTAAACTCGAACAAGAGCAACCCCTGCCTCAAGGATTCTTAGCGGAGGAGTTTACTGCGATCCAACAAATACTCGATGGGGTAAGATTGATCGGAGACTACAGTTTAAAAACCAAAGACCAGTTGCTGGCCTATGGAGAATTGATGGCCGTAAAAGCGGTGGTATACCTGTTGCAACAAAGAGGAGTACCTGCCCAAGCCATCGATGCGCGCACCTTGATTAAAACCAATAATGTTTATGGCAATGCCCAAGTGATTGAGCGCATTTCACGGCAAAATGTCGAAGCTGCTTTTGCAGCGTTACCACCGGATACAGTAGCTATCTTTACTGGATTTTTGGCCTCCTCTTTGGACAATGAAACCACTACTTTGGGTAGAAATGGTTCTAATTATTCTGCAGCTTTGCTCGCCAATTTCTTGGATGCTAAAGAGTTGCAAAATTTCACCCATGTTGATGGGATTTTCACGGCCAACCCCGAGTGGGTATATGATGCACAAAAAAT
>DFSJ01000111.1:3048-5440 GCA_002378585.1 Flavobacteriaceae bacterium UBA3440
CTTCACGCAAAAACGATTATTCCACTGATTGAGAAGAACATACCCTTGCGTATTCTCAACACCTTTAACCCCCATAGTGACGGGACGCTGATTTCAGCGGCACAATCTGCTCAGGGAATAAAGTCACTATCGGTGATCGAATCAGTGACTTTAATCAACCTGGAGGGAAGGGGACTATTGGGTAAAGTAGGCGTGGATGCCCGAATTTTTAAAGCTTTGGGGGATGCTGGAGTGAGTGTGAGTATTATTTCTCAAGGATCATCGGAACGGGGTATTGGATTGGTTGTGGCTCATCAGGATGCCACCAAAGCGATCATCGCTTTGGAAAGAGAGTTCGAGCATGACTTTTATGCCCAAGACATCAACAGCATATCCGGCGTCGATCAGGTATCCGTATTGTCCATCATCGGACAAGATTTAAGCACCTTTCACAAACCCTACAATGCATTGATTAAAAATGGGGTGATCCCCATGTTGTTTAACAATACCGTCACAGGCAAAAACGTCAGTTTGGTATTGAAAAAACAAGACTTGCACAAAGCGCTCAATGTGGTACACGGAGAGATTTTTGGTCAAGCTAAAAAAATAAACCTCGCCGTTTTTGGTGTGGGTAATGTAGGGGGTACGCTCGTGGATCAGATTATTCAAGCGGCACAAAAAATTGAGGAGCGCAAAGGCATTAAACTGCAATTATTTGCCTTGGCCAATTCTCAAAAAATGCTCTTCAATGCGCAAGGCTTGCAAGGGGATTGGCGGAAGACTTTGGAGGAACAAGGCGTTCCGTACGATTTAGAGGCGCTTTGCGCGTATGCCCAAAGTCATCATCTAGAGAACCTCATTCTGGTGGATAACACCGCGGATGCTCGTTTTGTAAAAAATTACCCCAAAATGATCGCGGAGGGCTTTGATTTAGTCTCCTCGAACAAAATTGCCAATACGTTGGAGTTTGACTTTTATACGGAGCTCAGGTCTGTGCTCAAGCAGCACCAGAAACAATACCTGTATGAAACCAATGTTGGGGCTGGTTTGCCACTGATTGACACCATCAAGTTGTTGCATCTTTCCGGAGAAAACATCACCAAAATTCGCGGGGTATTCTCAGGTTCATTGAGTTATATTTTTAACCATTTTTCCATAGAAGATCGACCGTTTTCTGAAGTGGTGCGCGAGGCGTTGGAAAAAGGGTATACTGAACCAGATCCTCGTGAAGATTTGTCTGGAAATGATGTAGGTAGAAAACTGTTGATTTTGGCACGTGAATTAGACTTGGCCAATGAGTTCTCAGACATTTCCATAGAAAATTTGATACCCCTGGACTTACAACAGGTGGACAAACAGACTTTCTTGTCCAGGCTCACTGAGCTAGACCAAGCATTTCAATCGATCAAAGACCAACAAAAACCCGGTCATGTACTGCGTTATCTAGGGCAAGTCGCGGGCGATCTGCAGCAGACTAAAGGCGAGCTCAGCGTTTCCTTGGTTTCTGTGCCCCAAGAGAGTACCTTAGGGCAGATGAAGGGTTCTGATTCCTTGATTGAGATATTTACAGAATCTTACGGAGATCAACCCTTGGTGATTCAAGGGGCTGGTGCCGGTGCCGCGGTGACCGCGCGCGGTGTATTTGGAGATATTTTAAGAATTGCAGACCGATAGTCATGAAAGATAAAGCATTTGAAACACAAGCCATAAGAACGCAAACGGAACGCTCTTCTTTTTTGGAGCATTCCACCCCTATGTACCTGACTTCGAGTTTTGTCTTTGAAGATGCCGAAGACATGAGGGCTTCATTTGCCGAGGAGAAAGACCGCAATATTTACTCGCGTTATTCCAATCCGACCACTTCTGAGTTTATCGAGAAGGTGTGTTTGATGGAAGGAGCTGAAGCGGGTTTTGCCTTTGCCTCCGGCATGGCAGCGGTGTACACTACATTTGCAGCTCTGTTGCAATCGGGAGATCACATACTCTCGAGCGCCTCAGTTTTTGGATCTACCCATAGTTTGTATTTTAATTTTTTTCCCAAATGGGGCATAACGACCAGTCTATTTGACGTCCATGCCTCTAAAGCGGAAATCGTCGCTAAAATACAACCCAACACCAAGGTGATTTATGCGGAATCTCCGACCAATCCCGGTGTCGATTTGATCGACCTATCTCTTTTAGGGGAAATCGCTCAAGAGCACGGTTTGATCCTGATCATCGACAATTGTTTTGCCTCCCCGTATTTGCAAAAGCCATTGGCCCACGGAGCGCATTTGGTCATTCACTCAGCGACCAAACTCATGGATGGACAAGGCCGAGTTTTAGGTGGTATCACTGTGGGGCGTGCTGACTTGATGGATCAAGTGTACCGATTTGCCCGAATTACGGGTCCCGCTATGTCCCCGTTTAACGC
>DFSJ01000005.1:0-3656 GCA_002378585.1 Flavobacteriaceae bacterium UBA3440
GCCCAGGGGGACGCCTGGAAATACGATTCCATCACCGATGCGTATTACCTCCATTATTTTGCCGATAAGCAACCTGATTTAAACTGGGAAAACCCGGCTTTAAGGCAAGAAGTTTATGATTTGATGAAGTTTTGGGCCCAGAAAGGAGTGGATGGATTTAGGTTGGACGCGTTTCAGTTTGCGGCAAAAGACACCGCTTTTCCTGAATTACCTCAGGGGTATGAAAAGAATTTTATCCAGTACTACGCCATGCAGCCAGGCCTTCACGATTACCTGAAGGAGATGAATCAGCAGGTATTTGCCCCCTATGGGGTGGTCAGTGTGGCTGAAGGTGCTGGGCGCAGTTTCGAGGAAGCCCACGAGTTGGTGGATGCGGATCGACAGGAATTGCAGATGGCCTACGCTTTTGACGGGGTAGATGTGGCCAAGTATGACGGGTATTCACTAGCGACTTTGAAGCAGGTATTTACTGATTGGGATCGATCATTTGCTGAAAAAGGGTGGTTGTCCATTTTCTTGTCCAACCACGATCAAGCGCGTTTGGTCAGTCGATACGGTAATGATTCACCTGAATTTAGGGTGGCTTCGATCAAGTTGTTAAACACCTTCTTGTTGACCATGAGGGGTACACCTTATGTGTACTACGGTGACGAGTTGGGTATGACCAATTTAGGCATGGATCGCATCGAAGAGTATCAGGATGTGGCGGCGGTGAATGGATATGCTAAAGCTACATACAACGGGGAGGATTTAGATCAGTACATGAAGGTATTGGCCAAAACCTCTCGAGAGAATGGCCGTACTCCCATGCAGTGGACGGCCGATACCTTGGCTGGTTTTACCACGGGTATTCCATGGATGAAGATCAACCCAAACACTGCTTTTATCAATGTTCAAGATCAAGTGGCTGATCCATCAAGCCCTTTAAATCATTTTAAATCCTTGACCCAGTTGCGCAAAAAAAATCCTGTATTGGTCTATGGAGCGTACGAATTATTGGCTGAAGACCACCCACAAGTATATGCGTATACCCGAACATTAGGCGAAGTGTCCTGTTTGGTGGTGCTCAATTTTTCTGATAAAACGGCCCGCTGGGCGCCTATTGGGTTGAGTTTGGGGGAACAACCTTGGATCAATAGCGCAGATCAATTAATACAAGAGGGAAAAGAGTTGATTCTAGCCCCCTTTCAATCTATTGTCATTCCTTTAAATTAGCGCGATGAAGCAAGTAGGATATGTTGTGGTTAGTGGAGGTGCTCGGGGCTTAGGCCGAGCAGTGGTGGATTATTTTCTGGAACTCGGTCATCGTGTGTTGGTGATTGATTTGAATACTCAACCGCTAGATCCGATTTTGAAGCTTTATGGGGATAGCCTTCTAGCTGTTCAGGCAAGTGTATTGGATACCGATGTATTGACCGATGCATTAGCTCAAGCAAAACAACTGTGGGGGCCAGTTCGGGGGGTGGTGAATTGTGCCGGTGTTGCTCCTGCACAGCGGGTGATAGGTCGAGATGGATTGATGCCTTTAGCGGATTTTGAACGAGCTATTTCCATCAACCTAACAGGTAGTTTTAATTTGACTCGATTGGCCGCCCATCAGATGTCTGAGGGGGAACCTGATACAGAAGGTCAACGCGGTTGGGTGGTGCTTACTGCCTCTGTGGCGGCTTATGAGGGGCAAAAAGGTCAGGCGGCTTATGCGGCTTCCAAGGGAGGTGTAGCGGCACTAGTTCTTCCTCTAGCCCGTGAGTGGGCTTCTTTAGGTATTCGGGTTGTCGGTATTGCACCTGGAGTTTTTGATACAGAGATGTTGGCTGGTCTTCCAGAGGAGGCTACCCAATCATTGGCTGCTGCGGTGCCCTTTCCCAAGCGATTAGGTCGCGCCTCAGAATATGCCCAACTGGTCAATCAAATAGCCCAAAACACCTACCTTAACGGAACGGTTTTGCGACTTGATGCCGGTCTTCGTATGGGATAACTAGACTTTAGAAAATTTTCTTCGGTAGTCGTAGGGGGTGGTTTGGGTGTGTGCTTTAAAGTGTCTAAAGAAATTTGACAGGTTGGTGAATCCACATTCATATCCAATGTTTTTAATATCCAGCTCGGTTTCCATCAGGAGTTGAATAGCGTGGTTGAGTCGGTACTCGTTCAAGTAGGAAATAAATGTTTTGTTGGTTGTTTTTTTGAAAAAACGACTAAATGAACTCGGGTTCATGTGGATGAGTTCCGCTACGTCATCCAAGCTGATGGGGTCTTTGAAGTGCTGCTCGATGTAGTTGAATACTTTTTTAACCCGTTCGTTTTCTTTTAAACTTCCGATAAACGCCTTTCCGTTGGCATTGAGCATCTGTTTGTCTTCTGAGATGGCCAATTCGTTGAGAATATCGATCAATTCCAAGTATTGTTGAAACGGCTCCATGTTTTTTAGTTCCAGGAGTCGGTACCCTATGTAGTGCTTCACCTGTTCTGAAAAAACAATTCCGTGATCAGAAAGTGTAAGCAATTCCCAGATTTTCTTGAATATGGGTACTTGTTCAATCGCATTGCCCAAAAACCCTGGTTTAAAATGGACCACCACTTCTTTTCGGGTATCTGTAAAGTAATCGGTGAAACCGTGGTGTGGTACATTAGACCCAATTAATACCAATTCGCCATCGGTATAGTTGGACAAGTGCATCCCGATGTGTCTTTTTCCAGATCCCTCATTGACGTACACCAATTCATAGTCGATATGAAAGTGCCAGCCGACCTCTTTCTTGTTGGGAAATTCGCAATCAAAAAACTTAAGTGATACATCCGAAAATTCGGCAGGTACTTCTTCGTAGATGGGGTCGATGCGCTGAATCATGAGGAGATGTGGATGTTGTGGTGTATTAAATTAACGTTTTTGTAACACAAAACGAACAACAGGTCATAAATATATACTTTTTGGATAAACGTCTGAATTTAATTTCGCGATTTTTCCAATAATTTTGTAAAACAATAAAGGAGGATATGGGGTGGTTTCCATACCTCTGGTTGATTTTAGTTGATTTTTAGTTTGGAAAGCACCCTCAGCAACGAGGGTGCTTTTTTTATGCACCTACCTCGTACGTTTCTCCGGAAAAGAAAAGTTCATCGGTATTGTGGTACTTTGCTTTGGCTACGGCAGCTTGTTTTACTTCGTGTAGTCGTTCCTCTAATGTAGTGTCTGGGACTGCGCGAATAATGCCCGTAACCATAGGATACTGAAGGGAAACCAACATATGGTGTAGGGTGCTATCGGGTTCCTTTGCATCGTGCACCAAGATATCAGCCTCTGTAATGCCCTCCTCTCCTAGGGTTACCACAACTAATTTTAGGCCGCGAAGCACCAAGCCTTTATTGCGCTCTTTGCCAAAGATCATGGGTTTACCGTGTTCCACATACAGCTGCTTATCCTCTCTGACTGATTTATCCGTCACGTGGCTAAAGCATCCATCATTAAATATGACGCAGTTTTGAAGTATCTCTACTAAAGAAGTCCCTTTAAATTGGTGGCATTTTATAAACAGGTCCGTCATTTCTTTTGGGCTATTTCCCGCCACACGTGCAAAGAATCTGGCTTGAGCCCCTAGGGCGAGTTGACCGACCGAAAAGGGTGGTTGTACATTGCCCAGTGGCGATGACTTTGTTTT
>DFSJ01000005.1:3992-6763 GCA_002378585.1 Flavobacteriaceae bacterium UBA3440
TTTAAGTCTACATTGCGTCGCAATAAGTGGATAAAATGGTTGCCTCCAATGGACATCGCATCCCCATCACCGGTGATCATCCACACGCTTAAATCAGGGTTGGCTAGTTTGACACCGGTGGCTATTCCAGGAGCTCGGCCGTGAATACTGTGCATACCATAGGTGTTCATGTAGTAGGGAAAACGCGAAGAACAACCGATACCAGAGATAAATACGATGTCCTCTCTGCGCACTCCAACCTCGGGTAATGCCTTTTGCATCGCGTTTAAGATCACGTAGTCGTCACATCCAGGACACCAACGCACCTCTTGGTCGCTGGTAAAATCTTTTGGGGTGTAGCTCGGTTTTTCCATCAGCTGAGGTGTTGTTTAAAAGCTTCCAAGAGTTCGCTCTGGGAAAAAGGCAATCCTTGAATTTTGGTGTAGGAATAAATACGGGACTGATCGTGGTACATGCTGAGCAACTTGGCTAGTTGACCGTTATTTAATTCGCACACCAACACCTTTTTAAATCGACCCAATACCTCTTGGGTATTTTTTGGTAAGGGACTCAAATAGTTAAAGTGGGTGTAACCGACTTGATGATATCCCTGTTGGTGTAGGGTTTTCATGGCCGATTGTAAGGCGCCTTGAGTACCTCCCCAACCGATCACCAATAATTCGCCTTCTTGAGCATGGTGTACTTCTAGACCGGGTATTTGCGCCTGTACGCGTTGAATTTTTTCCTGTCGGGTATGTGTCATCGCCTCGTGGTTGATCGGATCGTAGGACACCGTTCCTTTTTCTTGATCTTTTTCCAATCCACCCACCCGGTGTTCTAGTCCAGGGGTGCCTGGAAGAGCCCAATCTCTGGCCAAAGTCCTTTCATCTCTGTGGTAAGGATGCCAGTTTTCCGGGGCTTCTTTAAGGATACGCGGCGTGATGTCCGGCATCTGTGAAGTGCGTTGAATTTTCCAAGGACCTGACCCGTTAGCGATGTATCCATCGGAGAGCAGCACCACGGGAGTCATGTGCTCCAAAGCTAGTTTAGCCGCTTGATAGGCATAGTGAAAGCAGTTGGATGGAGTGCTAGCGGCCAAGACGATTACGGGACTTTCCCCATGTCTTCCGTACAAGGCTTGTAGCAAGTCGGATTGTTCCGTTTTGGTGGGAAGTCCCGTGGAGGGCCCTCCGCGTTGCACGTCAACTACCACCAGGGGTAATTCAATCATCATGGCTAGTCCCAATGATTCAGATTTGAGTGCAAGTCCTGGGCCTGAGGTGGTTGTGATGGCTAGTGACCCGGCAAATGCGGCGCCAATCGCAGACGTAATCCCCGCAATTTCATCTTCTGCCTGGAAGGCAGTCACCCCTAATTGTTGGTGTTTTGAAAGTTCATGTAAAATATCTGACGCAGGCGTAATGGGGTAGGATCCCAAAAATAGCGGCAGTCCAGTTTTCTCGGCAGCTGCTAAAAATCCCCAGGCCAATGCTTGGTTACCCATCATCATCCGATAGGTGCCTGGCGGCATTTTTGCTGGAGCTACTTGATAGGAAGTGGGAATCAGCTCAAGCGTTTCCGCAAAGTTATACCCCGCCTTGAGCACTTTAATATTGGCAGCAACCAGATGGGGTTGTGCGGCAAATTTTCGCTCGATAAACGCAATGGTGTGGTCAAGCGATCGGTGGTACATCCAGTACACCATCCCTAAGGCCCACATATTTTTACTCCGAGTGATTGATTTGTTGTCCAACCCTTCGATTCCCTTGACCGCTTCTTTGGACAGCGTAGTCATCGCTACTTCAATCACTTTGTAGTCAGCTAAACTTCCGTCTTCCAACGGATTGGAGGAGTATTGTGCTTTGTCAAAATTGCGTTGGGTAAAGGAATCTGTATCTACAATCAATACATGTCCTTTTTTTAGCGCGCTCAAATTGGTTTTTAAACCGGCTGGGTTCATCGCCACCAATAAGTCTAATTCATCCCCCGGGGTATCGATTTCAAGGCTTCCAATATGTACTTGAAATCCGGATACACCGTACAAGCTACCCTGTGGGGCCCTGATCTCTGCCGGAAAGTTTGGGAACGTAGCAATGTCGTTTCCCAACATAGCGGAAGTGTCAGAAAACTGTGCGCCTGTAAGTTGCATCCCGTCTCCGGAATCACCGACAAATCGAATCACCACGTGATCTAAAGATTCTGTTGGTTTGTTTTTTTCTGTTGCGCTCATGGGTTAGCTTATCACGGTGCAAAATTATGGAATCCGCATCAGGATAACCCGGATATTGATCAGCTTTTTCCCATTATGGCACATTTTTGCCAATTGAGTAATGAAATACTCCGGTACCATGCGAATAGTTTACAATAACATATAAATCCTATAAATTTAGTATGATATTGATAAATCTACACAGATTCTTTACTTTCAAACAGATAAGTTAGGTTGTTTTTTTGACGTACTGAGTCAGAATTACGATCTGTTGACCGTCGACTTTCCCCTCGATATAGGTGGCGTTTTCTGGATCTAATGCGATACGGCGCACAGCGGTGCCCTGTTTGGCCACCATGCTGCTTCCCTTCACCTTTAGGTCTTTGATCAATACCACGTTATCTCCTGGTTGGAGGACTACCCCGTTGGCATCCACATGCACCAAAGCGGAGGCTTGCGCATCTAGTTCTGCTTGAGCCCAAGCCAAGTGTTCTTCGTCTAGGTACATCATGTCCAATAAATTTTGCGCCCAGGCTTCAGGAAGAAAGCGATGCAATAATCGCCAAGAGAGCACTTGAACGGG
>DFSJ01000018.1 GCA_002378585.1 Flavobacteriaceae bacterium UBA3440
TAGGGCCTTTGGTATTTTTCCAAGGTGTCCTTAAAATAGGCAAACATTTTTTCGCGCTCCAAAGGCTTGTCCCGCAAATCATCTGCCTCCCACGGAATATCAATGTTGGTCAGAAAATATAAATCATAGGTATTTAACAGCGCGTTTCGCTCTAGGATCGGATCGCAATAACCCAGGTAATAGGCCTCTGAGTACACCTTGGTTTCCAACAGATCGGTGTCACAGATGAGCAGTCGATCCGCCTTTTTGGAGAGTTTGTTTTCCAGGAATATTTGCCCCTGGGCGATGGGCAATAAATCTTGAGGTTCACAGGTTTTTCGCTCCTCATTCCACTTGTCCTGTAGGTATTGTCGGGCATACTCTGGAACCCAAAGGGTAGAATAATAGCGTGCAAGCTGTTCAGAAAGGGTGGTTTTTCCCGTTGATTCAGGTCCAAAAAGGACTACTTTAACGAGGTTTGAGGGGTCCTGTCGATATTGTTCTTCCATACTCGGTAACCCGCTAGGGCAATCGCGGTAAATACCGCATATTGAAAGGAGGTAAAGATAAGACCTTTGTACCAATATAAAGGAATAGAAATCACGTTACCGACGATCCAAAAAGTCCAATGCTCCATTTTCTTTCGCGCCATCAACCACATGGCCACAAAAAATAAAGCCGTGGTCAGGGTATCTGCATAAGCCGTCCAACTGGTCCAACGATCGTAATACAGATAAACCACCACCACACAAAAGCTACTGCCTAGGGCCAGTACCAATGCCCACCAGCGCTCGCTGGAGGTCATCAGGGAGATGGGGCGCTGATCAGTGTCTGGCCCGTGGACCCGCCAATACCACCATCCGTACACACTCATGGCTACGTAGTAGGCATTGATCATCATGTCGCCCAACAAACTGTATTGAGCCAATAGCCAGACATAAATCCCGGTGCTAACTATACCCGTAGGAAACACCGCGATGTGTTGTTTTTTGGCATACCACACCGAAGCCATGCCCAGTAGAACAGCCAGTAACTCTAGGCCTATCCACACCGGGTTACCCCCGCGATAAGGGGCCAAAAGTAATTCCCACCAAGTGTTGTTTTCCATCTTGCGTTATTTTATGTGTTCCGCCAAAGCGAGGTGTTGGTCGTCCCAACGATAAAAAGACAGGTCGCACGGCAGGTCCTTGTCGGTATGAATCACCCCTGATGCATGGTCCATGCCTTGAATCCAAGGCGCCACTTCAAGTCCATGCAAAAAAGAAATGCCTGGAACATCAGCGCTTTTGTACAAGGCCTCCTTAGCACACCAAAGGTCCGTGAGTTCTTCTACACTGTACTGGTCGGGAGCGACTTTAGGGGAACTGAATTTGTGTGCGATGCGCAAAATTTGGGGGCGTTGCGCTTCCACATCTACGCCCACAGGCACTTCTGGATTCCAGGCCAAGGCGGTGTATTTATGGGTGTGACTTAAAGATACCCAGCCTTTGTTGTACACCATCGGCCGTCCATTGGGGGTATAATACACCGACAAAGGGTCTAGACCCACCTCGAGCATCAAGTGCCTCAAACTCCAAAAAGCGGCTCGTTGTATCGGGGAGTTAAGTTGGGATAATCGCTGACGCTGTGTTTTTTCTAAACGGCTGATCGTCAAGGCCAACTCTTCCTCCGTTTCGGTCAAAGACCAAACCACAAGGCGGGTAGATCTAGGCGAATCAATCGAAAAAAGTTTGGGCATTTGTTGGGGGAGTTTATACCTTTGAGCCCTCCATCAAAAGGAGTAGTTGCTAAATTATTAATTATAAAGATATGTCTGTTCAAATCACGCCTTTTGTTCCTTACAAAGTTAAAGACCTCAGCCTTGCGGCATGGGGACGCAAAGAAATTCAACTAGCTGAGGCAGAGATGCCTGGACTTATGGCGCTTCGCGAAGAATTCGGCCCAAGTCAGCCCTTGAAAGGGGCGCGCATCGCAGGCTGTTTACACATGACGATCCAAACCGCTGTGTTGATCGAGACATTAGTCGCTTTAGGCGCTGAGGTAACTTGGAGTTCATGCAACATCTTTTCTACCCAAGACCATGCTGCTGCGGCCATCGCTGCTGCAGGTATTTCTGTCTACGCTTGGAAAGGGATGAATGAAGAAGAATTTGACTGGTGTATCGAGCAGACCTTATTTTTTGGAGAAGGTCGCCAACCGCTCAACATGATTTTGGATGATGGTGGAGACTTAACCAATATGGTATTGGATCGCTTCCCTGAGTTGGCTCCTGCCATCAAAGGTTTGTCTGAAGAGACCACCACTGGAGTACACCGTTTGTATGAGCGCGTGAAAAACGGAACATTGCCGATGCCTGCGATCAACGTGAATGACTCAGTAACCAAATCTAAATTTGACAACAAATACGGATGCCGTGAATCTGCTGTAGATGCGGTAAGACGCGCCACAGATACGATGTTGGCCGGTAAAAAAGTAGTCGTATGTGGCTACGGTGACGTGGGCAAAGGAACGGCTGCTTCATTTAGAGGAGCTGGATCTATTGTGACCGTGACTGAAATTGATCCAATCTGCGC
>DFSJ01000093.1 GCA_002378585.1 Flavobacteriaceae bacterium UBA3440
TTTAAGACGGCGGGGTAATTAAAAATCAAGCACCAGACCAATACTAGGGATCAACGAACCTTCTTGGGCCGGTATGGCCGATAATTGAGCGGGCGTAATCAGCTCACCTTGATCCGTGCGAAGCAGACCGTATTGGGTAGGCTCCGGAGTGCTACGTCCTAAGGCATTTTGAATTTCAATAAAAAGGTTAAAAGCGAAAGCACGTGCGTTCCAACGTTTGTCAATTCGCACATCTAACTGGGCAAATGACCCCAAACGCTGATCTCCCAAGTGGGTATAATCCAACTGCAACTCTGGATAAGAGGACAAAGATCGTTCCACATCCACGGGAGCATATGGTGTAGTTCCGGCATAGCGAAATCGTCCACTGACTTCCCAGTTGCGGTTTAATTTAAGACCGGCCGTGGCAGAAAGCAGATGGCGACTGTCCCAAGTTGATGGACGAAGAACACCATCTAGACCGCTGAATTCTGAAAAAAAGTAGGTGTATGACATGATCCCGTACAACCGGTCAACCAGCCTTTGTTGAAGCAATAACTCAAGGCCATAAGTGTTTCCGTTGCCCGTGAATGCCAAAGGCTCATTCCCTAATACTTCAAATCCAGCCCCTTTATTGGCTATAGACACCCCATCCCTGAGTGAGATGGGATAATTGTGGTACTTTTTATAGAACCCCTCCAAAGTGACTAACGCGCTGGGCGACAAAGCTTGCTCTAGACCCAAAACCAAATGGTCACTGCGCAAATATCTAGCTGACTCCTGATGGGCATAGGCACCTGTGGTGGATTGAAAACCTAAAGCCGTGTAAGTGGGTAATTTAAAATATCGCCCTGCCGATGCATTCAGGGTGCGACCATTTCCTAAATTTAGACGTGCCGATGCCCGAGGAGACAGCGTTGAAACTATGGAAGAACCGCTCAAAAAGGTGTCATCATCTGCTCTAAGCCCTATAGTGACCCCGAGTTGATCTGAAAATAATTGTCTCGAAGCTTGTCCCCAAAACCCCCACTTTAAAAAATCAATATCTGCATTGTAGGCATTATTGAAATAAATACTATTGGTGTTATTGGTATACAAGGACTGTTGGAGATGCGCTCCCGACTTTAAAGTCCAGGCTCCTTGGCGCACAGAGCGTTGGAGTCTGACTTTGGTTTCCTGCTCTTTGGATTGATTTTCAAAAACGAGCCCAGTTCGGGTGACATTATCTCGAAAACGACTAAAGGTATTGTCTAAAGTATTCTGACTCAGGGTCACCAAAGTTTGTGCTGACCCACTTGGAGACCTGTGTTTCCAAGTCACCCCAAAGGTTTGGGTGTTTTGTTCTATATAGGGCACTTGCTCTAAAGTAGCTTCTTGATCGGCCGCATACACTTCAGGAGCTTCCACAGAAAAATCATCGATAGATCCCAGCCCTAAAAAAACCAATTCATTATAGGCGTCAATCTCATGGCGCACCTTAAACTGGTAATCCCAATAATTCGGTCGAATAGGCAGGCCAATCAATGCAAACAAGAACTGTAAATAACTCCGCCGTACTGAAGCGATATAGGTGGTTTTACTGCCTAAAGGGCCTTCTGTAGTCAAGGCGGCATCGCTTGCGCTGACGCGGATGTTGGTGCGTGCCCGTTCTGAATCCCCGTTGCGCTGTTCAAACTGAAGCACTCCAGACAATGGATTATCGTATTGGGCGCCAAAAGCAGAAGTGTTCAAGGTCACTTGCTGAATGAATGAAACATTGAGCATACCGACTGGTCCTCCACTGCTGCCTTGGGTGGAAAAGTGATTGATGTTCGGTATTTCCATGCCGTCCAGATAAAATACCGTCTCGTTGGGGGCACCCCCACGAATGATCAAGTCATTGCGAAAGCCGCCTGGGGATGGAGCAACTCCCGGTAAGGACTGAGCAACGCGGACCACATCGTTATTTCCTCCTGGATAATTGGCTAGTTCGACAGCCGACAGTGTTTGGGTAGATAATGGAGATTCCCGATTTCGGCTGCTGTTCCATTGGGTCAAAGTTACTTCCTCCAATGTCTGCGCAGATTCTTGAAGTGTAATTGATAAGGGCGCATTTCCCTGAGAACGAACAATCGTATTGGGCAGTACCACATTTTGATATCCGAGAAATGAAATGATTAAGTTGTAGGAATTTGGGGGGATTTGCCTGAGGACAAATCGGCCCTTTTCATCCGTAACTGTTCCGTAATCGGTGGATTCTAAATAAACGGAAGCTCCTTCAATAGGTGTGTCAAACGCATCCTTCACCACACCGATGAGTTGACCATAGACAGGATCTGTTTTTTGAGCTGCTGCAGCTAGTGGAAGGATGAGCAAAAGAGCCAATGCTGACCAAAAACCATAAAAAGATTGCTTCATTTTGTCTAATATTTGTTTTGTAAAATTAAACAAAAATAGAGCCGAAAAAAGACGGTTGATCCAACCAAAGGAGTTGATGCAGTAGGGATAAAAATTTGAATTGGTCATCATCACAAAATATGATCCAGTATTTTCATAAAAATGATTGAGAAAAAACTAGAATACCCAGAAATATGTTGGATTTAAAAATAAAGGTGGTCAAACGGAGGTATTTACTTAATTTAGTGGTTTAGCCAAAGTCAGAAACCAAAATGTCGCTTCAAATCAAGCAGTTGTGTTTAACACTCATCCTTTTTGTCGGGGCTAATCTTCCCGTTTTTGGACAAGAGACACCGCCCTTCCGCTACTATGGAGCCCAAGAATATCAAGCAGCAGCCCAAAATTGGAAGATCACCAACAACCCAGATGGTGAGATTTTTTTGGCCAATAATGAGGGGGTAATTCATTTTGACGGAGCCCATTGGAAGACCCTAAAATCGGTGAATCAAAGCATTGTCCGCTCCGTTTATTACTCAAATGAAAGACTTTATATAGGCATGTACATGGAGTTTGGTTATTACCAAAAAGATCCATTTGGTATTTGGCAATACACTTCACTTTCCAAAAACATTCCGAATAAACTCATTGAAGACGAACAGTTTTGGAACATACTTCCCCTGGGAACGCAACTGGTGTTTCAATCCTTAGATCAGCTTATTGTATACGACCCCATTAAAGAAAGTTACGAAACCCTAATCCATAATAATGGAATCACAGGAGCGTGGGCGTCTAACAACAGTATATATGTCCAGGACACCAAAAGAGATTTCTACATAGTTGAAGGGGGGCAATGGATTAAAATAGCTAAAGGTGATGAGTTTGGAGATGCTTTGGTGATCGGGATGAAAAACCAACAAGGAGTACTTACTTTAGTCAACGAATGGGGGGAGTTTTGGAATAATAAATCTGGAAAATGGTCCATGACTTGGGACACTGGATTAAGAACCGCCCATGTATACTCCGCAACTGTTCTAGCTGATGGAGGTTGGGCTTTAGGTACTATTTCAGATGGGATCAGTATTTGGGATGCGCAAGGCCAAAAACAATACCAGCTCGGAAGCAGTAATGGAATAAAAAATAACACGGTACTATCCATACACCAAGATGACCAATCTCATATATGGGTGGGGCTTGACAATGGGATTATCTGTATCAACAACCAAGCTCCGCTGCGCAGCTATGTGGACCAGCAAAACGAATGGGGAACGATCTATGCATCGGCACATTGGAAAGACATTACTTACCTGGGAACTAACGTAGGTCTTTTTTATAGAGATAATTCAATGCGTCACTACGCGCAAGTTCCCGGGTCTTCAGGACAAGTTTGGTCATTATCTATACACCGAGGAATCTTGATGATGGGACATCACCTTGGGGCATTTGCCGTTGAAGCCAATAAACTAAAACCGATAAGTACAGGATCAGGGGCATGGACATTTACACAAATACCCGATACAGATTTAATGATTGCAGGTACCTACCGAGGGCTTGAATTATTTAAATGGAGAGAAAAAAGTTGGTCCAAGGTTGGAAAAATAGATGGATTTAACCTTTCAGCGCGTTACTTAGAAAGTGTAGATCAAAAAACCTTTTTGGTCAGCCACGAATATAAGGGCATATATAAACTTGGGTTGTCCGATGATTTTGAGCGTGTTTCGCTAGTGGAAAAATTAAACGAACCAGAAAAAGGGGCGCACTCAGCCCTGGCAAAATTTGAAGATGCAGTATGGTACCATGCGCCAAGCGGATTATGGAAATATGAGATAGATAGGCAAAAATTTGTTCGTCAAGAATGGGCTGATGGGCTATGGGGAAATGATCCGTATTATTCTGGAAAAATGAGTTCGTTTGACGGAAAAACACTGTGGTTATTTAAACAAAACAAAGTAGTTCGTATAACTTCATCATTGACTCAGGGAACCTATCAAACCAAAAGCTTCCCAATCGCCTTAGAAACCCTTAAGCCGATGAGGGGATTTGAGAATATAGGGCAACTTAAAGGTGATCGGTATTTAATTGGAGGCGTCAATCAATACTTGGTTTTGAATAACCAAGCGCTTACAAAAAATACGCCTGCACCACTCATTCAACAAATAGAGGGACAGGATCAAAAAACAGTTGAAATATATTCTTTACCCCTATCTGGAGGTGAAATTCCATACAGGTTTAACACCATACAAATCACCCTTGGTGCACCGGCTTTCGAAGTTTACAAAAAAACACAATATCAATACAGACTTCTAGGTCACCAAGAAAATTGGAGTGAATGGACAGATCTTGCGGTTGTCAGTTGGCCGAGACTGACACCAGGAAACTACCAATTTGAAGTCCGATCAGGATCATCTGCAGAACAACCCTCTGAAATAAGCACCTTAGTGTTTAAAATCGCCTCACCTTGGTATTTTCATCCCTTGATGTGGTTGTTGTATTTGGTTTCTAGTTTAGCAACTATATGGAGTACGCACCGCACCTACTTGCGCTACTTCAACAGACAAAAAAAGAGAATCATGGAGGAAAACGAGCGTAACAATGAGCTCAATCAACTTCAAATTAAACAACAATTTATTCAAGATAAAAATCAATTCTTGGAAGATCAATTCAGTCAAAAGAAAAAAGAACTGGCCAATACCTTGTTACACCTGAATAAGAATATAGAATTACTCATTGAAGTAAAAGAACAGCTAGGAAAAACTAATAATGGGGATTTTTTCAGAGACTTGATTAAACGTATAGATGATAATCTTACCGACGAAGATTCCTGGAAATTACTCGAAGAGGCGTTTAATAATGTCGATCAAGAATTTTTATCAAAACTTAAAACAGAATTTACTGAACTAAGCCCCAGTGAATTAAAATTATGTGTTTATCTCCGACTTAACCTATCCACTAAAGAAATTGCCACATTACTCAACATAACTCCCAAGAGCGTAGAAATTAAGCGATATCGTTTGCGAAAAAAACTGAATTTAGGAAGTGAAGATCATTTACAAGACTTTATACTAGGTTACTAAGAGACAATTTATCCTGTTTTGCCTCTACAAAAGCTCTACACGCACCCTACATCATTAGTATTACTTTACAATAAGTGATTGATTGTGAGTGTTTTAAAAAAATAACAACCTTGATGTGTATTTGTAACACCCCCTCAGTTGTAATATTGCTTATTGTTTAAGATTTTAGACAAAACTTAAAACTAAATAAAAAATGAAAACAACAAAGTTAACATTGATGGCCTTGATGGCTATGATGATGGGATTCACTTCATGCTCTAGTGATGACGAAACACCGGTAGTTGAAGAACCAGCACACCCATTGGTAGGCAGCTGGAAACTAACTGCAGCTCCTGGTTCGCTTGGTGTAGGTCCTGCCGCTGGAGATTACAGCTGGTGGTCAAATGATGCTCAAGTAGTTACTGACAGAGCTTGTTTGTTTGATGACCTTTACGTGTTTGAAGCGGATGGAACTTTT
This sequence comes from Flavobacteriaceae bacterium UBA3440, assembly GCA_002378585.1. Lineage (GTDB taxonomy): Bacteria > Bacteroidota > Bacteroidia > Flavobacteriales > Flavobacteriaceae > MAG-120531. The sequence goes on from DFSJ01000093.1 coordinate 5,884, forward strand.
AAAAACGTTCAGGGTGGAAGTACTTGGTTAGAAGGATGGCAAGGTGTGTCTGCAGAAGCGTGTGGAACTCCAGTGGCTCCTCATAACGGTGCTACTCCAGGAACTTGGGCAGTAACCAATCAAACCTTGACCATTTCTGGTGCTGGTAGCTACATGGGACTTGCCAAAGTACACAACTCAGGTGAAAATGGTGCCCCAACAAACAACACCATTAACTACAGCATGAGTTTGACCAACAACAACACGACTCTTGAATTGACCATTTCTGGTTTCCAAGGTGGTGGAGAAACTTGGTTCTTTAGATTTACCAAGCAGTCATAATTAATACCTTTCCCCATGCCTAGAGCCCTATTGTCCACCGCGTTTCTTCTCTCTGCCCTATTTATATCCTGTTCCAAAGACAGTGAAGATGTGGTTGAGGGGCCAGCAGCGCCAGTAGCTGAAACGCTCAGCGAAGCTGATCGCATTGGTTTGGTGTGGTCCGACGAATTTGATTCAGGAACCGCACCAAATTCAGCCAACTGGACTTATGAAATCGGTGACGGTAGTGCTCAAGGCATCCCGGGATGGGGTAATGGAGAACAACAATTCTATACCAATAGACCGGAAAATATCGACGTAGCCAATGGTTTTTTGACCATCACCGCTCGTGGAGAAAACTATTCAGGTAAAAATTATACTTCTGCCCGAATCAAAACACAAGAAAAATTCAGCTTTAAGTATGGCCGTATGGTTGTACGTGCCAAACTGCCTAGCAAATCAGGTACATGGCCTGCAGTATGGCTTTTAGGTAATTCTATACCCCAGGTAGGCTGGCCGCGTTGTGGTGAGATCGATGTAATCGAACAACGAGGTACGGACAAAACAAAAATTATGGGCGCTGTGCACTGGTTCGATCAAGGAACTAATGCCAATGCCAAATACGACAAAGAAGTAACTGTGGCAGGATTGACTACAGAATTTAAAAAATATACGTTTGAATGGACCCCTACTGTGGTGCGCTATTTTGTGGACAACACAAAATATTTTGAGATGACCATCAATGAAAGTATGCCCTTCAACGACCCATTCTTTATAGTGACCAACATCGCTATGGGAGGTACTTTAGGAGGACCTATTCCTAGTGGGTTTTCCACAGA
>DFSJ01000144.1 GCA_002378585.1 Flavobacteriaceae bacterium UBA3440
ACGGTTTGCATGCCTCTAAGTTAATGTGCTCAAGGACCTTAAATCAAGAGAACTTATTTCTCAAATTGATTGCCATAGGAGCTATAACATGGATTAAACGACCCAAAAGTTATTTCTAAAAACCAACCCAATTAACTAGCTTCCGTCTCAAATGATGCGTCCATTTTTATTATTCCTATTAGTAGTATTTAGCCTACAAGTTTTTGGTCAATCACTCTCAGGGTCTGTACCAAGTTCGTCTAATGTGTTTTTCCAGGCGGGAATGTACAGAAACCTCCAAAATCCAAAGTATACACTTTCAGATCAAACAACTCCAACATACGTGCTTCCAGGGAATCCAATTTCTTACGCTTTTGACGGGAGCTTGGGGTTTAGGATAATAGAGATGGATCGAGTCTATCTGGGCGTCCAAACCATCAATAAGGGGGACAGTCTTTTTAAAGTCTTCAATCAAAAGGTCGACATTAACTATTATGCCGTATATGTTGTAAACAGGTTGATGGTGTATAAAAACCTATACTTTGATCTTGGCATTTCAATGACTCCCTTAACCAAGGCGGTTCAATGGAATCAATTTGGGCAAATCAATCTATTGGATGACGGTGCGCTCAAATCTTTTGGAATGCGACGCATTTTCGGGTGTGGCACTTCCTTTCCCTTATCCGAAAAAATTCGATTATCCATCGATTATCGATATGCTCAAATGAATACAAACTTGGAGGCAAATTCTGACCAAACATTAAAAATAAACAGTCATGCATTGGGCACCTCGCTTATTTATTGTCTCTAGCATATTTCTGGCTGGCCCTGTATTGAACGGGCAATCCATCGCCCGTTCTGCCATTTCCGCATTTGGCTCAGCCTTTTATTCTGGGCAAAGGGGCTTTCAGCAAACTGTCGGCCAATCCTCCCCAACCAAAAATCGTCAGGGTTTCATTCAACCAAACATAAAGTCTTCTCAATCCCGGATTTCGCTCAAAATATTTCCAAATCCAACGCGCGATAAAATTCAACTCATTAATGACTTTCAGGACGTACGCTTAACCATCTTCAACGCGCATGGACTTGAACTATTGTCCACTTTTTCTCACGCCGGAGATTTAACGATTTTAACGGTTAATTCTTGGCCTGCAGGGACCTACTACATTCGATTTGAAAACCCGGCATTTTCAGATCTAGTATTTATCAAAATCTAAACCATGAAACGTTTTTTCTTTTTTATTTTTTCTCTCGTTGCACTCCAAGTTCAAGCTCAAAATATCCCCAATGGCATCAGTTACCAGGCCATCGCCCTGGATGAAAACGGAAATCCCGTACCTGGAGTAGATATCGCAGGCAGGCCCATTGACAATGCTAATATTGGAGTTCGGTTTACGTTAATCGAAAATTCTCAAACGGGCACCGAAGTTTATCAGGAAAGCCATGAGGCTACCACAGATTTATATGGATTATTTTCACTTGTTATAGGCCAAGGTAATGTCAATTTTGGTTCATGGTCCGACATCGTTTGGGGGAATTCTGTATTTCTTCGGGTAGAACTCTCAATTGAAAACAATGGGAATTTCTTGTTGGTTTCTGAAGATCCACTTTGGGCTGTACCATATAGTTACACATCCTTAAACGTAGTAAACAATGACGACGCAGATGCAGATACACTAAACGAAATCCAATCACTGTCTATTTCAAATGACACCCTTTTTATCTCAAAGGGAGGGTATGTCGTTTTCCCACCAGATGCAGATGGCAATCCAACAAATGAGCTCCAAACGATTACCTTAAATTCAGACTCCATAAAACTTTCTCAAGGAGGGTATGTGATACTTCCCACCGAGTTAGATGGGGATCCTCAAAATGAAATTCAATTTTTATCCATTTCAAACGATACGGTCTTTCTTCAAAATGGTGGGTTTGTCTTTCTTGGAGATAATGACGATCAGAATGAATTGCAAGTCCTTGCTTTACAAAACGACACTCTGTCCATTTCAAACGGAGGATTTGTAGTCCTGCCTCAGGAACTTGATGGAGATATAACCAACGAAATACAGAGTCTTAGTTTTCAGAATGACACCTTGTATATTTCCAAACAACCTTTAATCGCAGGATTATACTTGCCTTTTGCCAAAAAGGCGGAAAAAGTTAACGACCTGTCCGATGCAACCTACAATACTTCAGGGTCTTTAGGTATTGGAAACGCCTCACTTCTAAAAGATTCGCTTGGCGAGTTTAATACCGCTATTGGGGAATATTCCCAAGCCAATACAATCTCCGGAACGCAAAACACGAGCATTGGCTCCTTTTCACTTCAAAATAATGTGATAGGTGATGGAAATACAGCTGTAGGCTTTCAGGCATTAGGAAACAGTGAACAAGGATTTTCAAATACCGCCATCGGTGGTTTTGCTATGGCAGGTTTCAATGGTGCAACCACTGGAGAACAAAATGTGGCAATTGGGGCCTATAGTCTCGCCCGAAATACATCAGGAAGCGATAATGTGGCAATTGGCGGGAATTCACTCATTCAAAGTAAAGTCGGATCGGGGAATGTTGCCATCGGCACAAATGTTGGCCCTGGATTGCGTAGCGGCTCAAATAATACTTTCGTGGGAAATAATATCACCGCCAACGATACGTCCGTATTCAATTCTGTGGTCCTGGGATCTTATGGGATTTCTGCTGGAAGTAATAGTATTGTTTTGGGCAATAATGGCTCCGCAAACCTTTACACAAAAGCAGTCTATCATGGGCCATCGGCAAATTATACAGACAGCGCAACCTCATCTGAACCTTTGCTCTCACTCAATTCGAATACACGAGGCTTTTTACCTCCCAGAATGACATTAGTGGAACGAGATTCTATGGATAATCCACAGGTTGGCTTAATGATTTATTGCACGGATTGCATTATTGGAGGTGAAGTTCAGGCCTACAATGGTTCCATTTGGAAATCATCCTCGTTCAGTGCAAACGCCAGTACCCCGTCAGTATTAACGAATCAACCAATTTATGTTTCTTCTGACAGTGCACATTTAAGTGCGTTAGTATTAAACTCTGGAGGGCTTCCACTTTTAAGCGCTGGAATTGAAATATCTGAGAATTCCGAATTTTCCATTCTGATTGTTTATAATGGCAATCTATCAGCAGGCACTCTAGAATCAGGTTTTAGTAATTTATCAAGCAATACCACATACTATTATCGTGGATTCGCCGAAAACTCTCTTGGAAAGAGTCTTGGAAATGTGGGGAGTTTTACCACAAGTATTCCAGATAGCATTTCTCAGCCGAGCATTTCGACAAGTTCAACCCCAATCACCAATGCCATTTCCGCTATTCTCTCCGGTGCATTTATAAATTACGGGAACCAACCGGTCATCTCAAAGGGCTTTGTGTATGATCTTATTGGGAATTTATCCCTCTCAGGGCCCAAATCAAATGAGGGAATGGGAATAACAAACTTTACTTCCGTTTTACCCAATTTAATCAGCGATACAACGTATTACTTCCGCCCCTATGCGATCACACCGACGGATACCATTTTTGGAGCTACAGGGCTTTTTCAAACAGATCCACAAAACATTTTCTTCCCAGGTCAGCTTTATGGGGGCGGAATCATTTTCTACGTAGACTCCACGGGACAGCACGGACTAATCGCTTCCCTTTCTGACTTGGGCCAATTCAAATGGGGATGCGAGGGGTATTCCATTGACTCCACTTCCCCCGATCTTGGGAGTGGCCTCACCAACACTTTCCACATTGCCACCAACTGTTTCACTTCGGACACCATTGCCGCCACAGAATGTCTTAATCTTACTCAAAGAGGGTTCGGAGATTGGCACCTTCCATCCTATGAAGAACTGATTCTTATTCAAGACAATCTTTATGACAAAGGGTACACCCAATATTTTGGAACGATAGAAGGTCAATATTGGAGCTCTTCAGAAGAAAATGCAGATCAAGCCAAATGGGTTCAACTCTTTACAACGAGTCAATTACAAGGTTCTTCGAATACCAAGAATCAAAAAAGGTCTGTACATCCCATTCGATCCTTTTAGATGAAAAAAGTCCTCTCAAATTATTTGAGAGGACCTGAATGGGCTTGAGGCAGGTATCGAACCCGCACCTCCTAAACGTAGATGGACGTGGTAGATATTTCCACCTAGTCTAGAGCAACCAATTATAGCGTCATTATTAATGTAATTAGTTCAGACTTTAACGGCAACAAATACAGGTGCATTGCTTCAGGTGCAGGAGTAATGATACCTCAGATGTTACTACTAAGTTATTTGTTTTGGATAATTTTACCATAGCTCCGTTTGGCACTGATGAAGCAATCCTCACGCCTAATCCAAGCAACGGGAATTTTCTACCAAATCTAAAAGAGGATTTCGTTGGGGCGATCCATATATGAATATTTGTAATGGGTCTGATAGATCGTGGAGAAATCCTGGTCCAAACTCAAGCCTTTGACCTTATAGAGTAGCCTAAGGGTTTTTGGAGGATTACCTTAACAAGAAAGACCCTGTCATTGGCTGGGCCTTTTATTAACTCAACTTCAACTAAACACGGATGGTGGGGCTCCTGGCGTCTTCTGCTGATCATTTTATCGTAGTTACAGCCTGTCAAGGAAATAAAAAAGGGAGGCGCTTACAATGCCTCCCTTTCTGAGTAAGATCTACAACCTAAAGTAACTCGGATTAGATTGAAGGGTCTCACACCAAACCATTAGCAAGATCCTTCAATATTGACGAAAATAAAAGCCTATTATTACGCAGAAAATCACGAGAAAACAATGGGAAGATTCATACGAGACTAAAAAAGGCACCTCCTTGCGGAAATGCCTAAATGAAATGCACATTATTGGGTTGGCTTGAAAACTTTAAAACAAAAGCCTCACCAGAAAACGGTATGATATCATTTGGCACTCGTTCCAGGGATTATAGCGAAACCGAATAAAAAAGGTTTGTCCTCCAACAAAGTTTTTGGTCAACTATTTTAGCAAAACGAGTCCAGAGAAACCAAAATGAGTCCAGCAGCGAGTCCAGAAATTAGATTTTTTTGACTTAGAATGTGCTCAAAACACATTATTGTTTGGATGAATCAACGGGAGACGATTACTGCCTAATTATTTGATATTCAAAAACTAAAAACCCCAAGCATAGCTTGAGGTTTTTAGTGCCCGAGGCGGGAATCGAACC
>DFSJ01000137.1:0-1057 GCA_002378585.1 Flavobacteriaceae bacterium UBA3440
GAGAAAATTGAAATCGGAAGTTTCAAGAAACTGTCTGCTCCTTTTGTAGGCTCATACATCCACGCTGGAAACCGCATCGCTACTTTGGTAGGTCTATCTGCCTCTGTTACAGGTTGTGAGACTATCGCTAAAGATGTGGCCATGCAAGCGGCTGCTATGAATCCAGTAGCGCTTAACGAAAGTCAAGTGGATCAAGCGATCATCGATAAAGAGATTGAAATCGCCAAAGATCAATTGCGCCAAGAAGGTAAGCCAGAAGCTATGTTGGAGAAAATCTCTCAAGGGAAACTTCAACGTTTTTTCAAGGACAACACCTTGGTAAACCAAGAATTCATCAAAGACAACACCATGACTGTAGCACAGTATGTGCAAACAGCGGACAAGGGATTGACTGTTACCGAATTTGTTCGTGTAGCCTTAGGTTAATTCATCAACTAGATGTATCGACTAAGCTGCTGGTTATCCAGCAGCTTTTTTTTTGAACTCTATGCTTGGAAAGGGATGGATTAAGACACAGACTCTTTTTTTTTGATTATTTTTGTGGCACCAAAACAACCCCCATGAAATACCAACGCATTCTTTTAAAACTAAGTGGAGAGGCCTTGATGGGTGATCTTCAATATGGAATCGATCCAACCCGCATTTCACAATATGCCGAAGCGATCAAAGAGGTCGTTGAGTCTGGTGTTGAAATAGCCATCGTTATTGGAGGGGGTAACATTTTTAGGGGGGTTTCCGGTGCGAGTAATGGAATGGATCGAGTTCAAGGAGATCATATGGGCATGCTTGCCACTGTAATCAATGGACTCGCTTTGCAAAGCGCCTTAGAAGAGATCGGTGTACCGACTCGTCTTCAATCTGCCATTCACATCAATCAAGTAGCTGAGCCTTTTATTCGACGTAAAGCCATGAGACACCTTGAAAAAGGGCGGGTGGTTATTTTTGGAGGAGGCACAGGTAACCCCTACTTCACCACAGACTCCGCCGCAGTACTTAGGGCTATAGAAATACAGGCTGACGTCATCCTCAAAGGCACACGCGTCGATGGTATTTATAC
>DFSJ01000137.1:1393-4872 GCA_002378585.1 Flavobacteriaceae bacterium UBA3440
ATCAGAAAAGGGCTTAAAGTAATGGACACCACCGCATTTACTTTGAGTCAAGAAAATGAACTACCGATCATTGTATTTGATATGAACACCCAAGGCAACCTGTTGCGCATTGTGCGCGGTGAGGCTGTAGGGACAATAGTAAACGCCTAACAGAATACCCATGAACGAAGAAGTACAATTCGTATTGGACAGTGCTGCCGAGCAGATGGAAAAGGCATTGTCTCACTTAGAGAAAGCATTTGTTAAGTTGCGCGCTGGCAAGGCAAGTCCCGCTATGCTTTCCTCCGTATTGGTGCAATACTACGGAAACCCTACACCCCTGTCCCAGGTAGCCAACATCAACACCCCCGATGGAAGAACACTGACGGTACAACCTTGGGAGAAAAATATGATCTCCGAAATTGAAAAAGGAATCATGGTCGCTAACTTGGGTTTCAATCCGATGAACAACGGAGACTTAATCATCATCAGCATACCACCGTTGACTGAGGAAAGAAGGCGCGAACTATCCAAAATGGCCAAGGCAGAGTCAGAAGATGCCAAAGTAGGTGTCCGATCAGCGCGTCAAGAGGCCAACAAAGATTTAAAAGCAGCCGAGCTACCTGAGGACGTACTCAAAGACGCGGAAAATAAAGTGCAACAACTTACCGATAAATACATCGCTAAAGTAGAACAGTTATACAGCGTTAAGGAAAAAGAAATCATGACCGTCTAATCCATTGGTGGCAGAACACCTACTGCCCAGCTTTGACATACGCCTATGAAAACCAACGGATTTTGGCAACTTATCGCCCGGGTCATACTTAGAAATCGCTTACTGATCCTTCTGGTAATTGCTGGAATCACAGCTGCGCTGGCTACCCAATGGAAATACATGCGGTTCTCCAACTCGGAGGCCAATCTCCTGCCGATTGATCACCCGATCAGCCTTACTTATCAAAACTTTTTAGCTCAATTTGGCGAGGAAGGCAATATCGTGGCCGTTGCCATCACTAGTGCGGACCAAATATCTGCAGAATCCCTAGGGCATTGGCATGAATTTAGCCGCTCGCTGGAAAATTTGGAGGAAGTGGAGATGGTACTTTCCACCGAAAACGTACGCACACTTAAAAAAAGTGAATCCGGAGACCGATTTACTTTTAGCCCCTACTATGAAGATTCGAACCAAACCCCTGACCCTGAATCTTTAAAACATTTCTTTATCTCCCAACCGTTCTACGAACAAATCCTATACAACAAGGAAACGTCGACCGTGAGAACCTTGATTTATTTGGACAAAAAAATCGTCAATACTTCAGCCAGAAAAACCTTTATACTGGAGAAGTTTAACCCATTAGTTGAAAAATTCGAACAAAGTTCTGGTCTGAATGCCTATGTCTCCGGTATGCCCTACATACGGACCATGAATGCACAAAGCATTATCGATGAAATTGGGCTATTCATATTGGGCGCATTGGTCGTGACTACCCTGATCTTCTTTTTCTTTTTTAGGTCCTACCGAGCCACCTTTATTTCTATGGCCGTGGTGATCATAGGCGTTATGTGGTCGTTTGGTATTTTGGGATTATTGCGTTACGAAATCACTGTGCTTACCGCACTGATCCCCCCACTGATTATCGTCATCGGCATTCCGAATTGCATTTTCTTGATCAACAAATACCAACAAGAAGTAAAGAACCACGGGAACAAAGCGCTGTCCTTGATTAGGGTCATTGGAAAAGTGGGGAACGCCACCTTGATGACCAACATGACCACTGCTTCGGGGTTTGCCACATTTGCCTTGACCAACAGCAACTTGCTTAAAGAGTTCGGTATAGTCGCGTCCATCAATATCTTGGGCATATTCCTTTTGTCCATTGCCATCATTCCCATCATCTACAGTATGATGGATAAGCCCAAAGACAGGCACCTCAAACATTTAGAAAAAAGATGGATCGGTGGTTTTGTTCAGTGGACCACAGAGGTCGTACGCCATCACAGAGTAACTGTCTACATGATCGCCATTTCTGCACTAGCCATCAGTATTATAGGGATTTTCCAGATTAAAACCTCCGGGTCACCGATTGAGGATATGCCCAAAAACAAATCATTTTACCAAGATATCGGGTTCTTTGAACAGGAATTTACCGCCGTTTTGCCCTTGGATATTGTCGTAGAGACCAAACAAAAAAATGGGATTTATCGCCCAGCCACCTTGAAGCGAATCGATGAACTGCAGCAATACATAGAAACCGAGGAAAATCTGGCCAAGCCGCTGTCTGTAGTCAACCTGGTTAAATATGCCAAACAAGCCTACTACAATGGATTGCCTCAATACTATGAATTGCCCAGCCCTCAAGAGCGAAGTTTTATCAACCAAGCTATCCTCAACAGCAGTGCTTCACAAAACAACTTACTCAGTGCCTTCACTGATTCCAGTGGGCAAATCACCCGAATTTCCACAGGAATTAAGAACCTAGGAACCAAGGAAATGGAATTAGTGTACGGCGGACTAGACAAAACACTCGATCGACTTTTTCCCAAAGAGCAATACACTACCTATACGACGGGAAAAGCACTGTTGTTTCTCAAGGGAACTGAATACTTGATCACCAACTTATTGATCTCACTCTTACTAGCCATATTGCTCATCTCCTTATTTATGGCCTATCTGTTTAGATCGTTCAGAATGATCGTCATCTCGCTGATTCCCAATATATTGCCCTTAATCATTACGGCTGGAATCATGGGCTTTGTCGGTATTCCGATCAAGCCTTCTACCATATTGGTGTTTAGTATTGCGTTTGGTATATCGGTAGATGATACCATTCACTTTTTGGCCAAATACCGCCAGGAATTGGTCTTGCATCAATGGAAAATTAAAGTCTCCGTATACGGAGCACTCAAAGAAACTGGAGTGAGTATGTTTTACACTTCCATCGTTTTATTTTTTGGATTCTCTATATTCACCGTATCCGATTTTGGCGGCACCATCGCCTTAGGTGCCTTAGTGTCCATCACTTTACTACTGGCTATGCTGTCAAACCTGGTGTTGCTGCCTGCCCTATTGCTCTCACTAGAAAGAAGTATCGCCAACAAAAACACCTTAAAAGAAATACCTCTGGATATCCTTCCTGATGATTCAGATCAATAATTTATCTTTGTTTCCTTATTTGCCTATTCAAGCTGACTATGAAAACGCCTACGATTTGCCAATTGCTCCTAGAAGACAAAACAGCCAAAAACATGACCGTTCAGGGATGGGTGCGCAGTTTTAGAAGTAACCGATTTATTGCGCTTAACGATGGATCAACCGGTCAAAATCTTCAGTGTGTGGTTGAATTTGAACAGTACGACCCTGCCTTATTGAAAAAAATCAGCGTAGGTGCCGCAGTAAAACTTACCGGAGACATCACTGAATCTGAAGGAGCAGGACAAAAATATGAACTAAAGGTTTCGGAAATTACGGTTTATGGTACTTCTGATCCAGAAACGTACCC
>DFSJ01000137.1:5218-6993 GCA_002378585.1 Flavobacteriaceae bacterium UBA3440
GTGCGCACCAATACGTTTAGCGCCGTAATGCGATTGCGATCTAGGCTGGCCTATGCCGTTCACCATTATTTTACTACCCAATCGTTTTATTACGTCCACACCCCTATCATTACTGGGTCGGATGCAGAAGGTGCGGGTGAAATGTTTCGGGTAACTACGTTATCTCCCCAAAATCCACCGGTGAACGAAGAGGGTAAAGTAGATTACAAAGAGGATTTTTTTGGCAAAGAAACCAACCTCACCGTATCTGGCCAATTAGAGGCCGAAACCTACGCCATGGCACTAGGCAAAGTATACACCTTTGGCCCGACCTTTCGAGCCGAGAACTCCAATACATCGAGACACTTGGCTGAGTTTTGGATGATTGAGCCAGAAGTTGCTTTTAACGACTTATGGGACAACATGGATCTGGCCGAGGACTTCATCAAGTACGTGATTAACGACGCACTGACGCACTGCAAAGAAGATTTAATTTTCTTGGAAGCTCGCTTGCTAGAGGAAGAAAAAACAAAGCCTCAGGCTGATCGAAGCGAGTTGTCACTCATAGAGAAACTAAAATTTGTCACCGACAATAAGTTCATCCGCCTCTCTTACACCGAAGCAGTTGAGATATTGATGCAGAGCACCCCGAACAAAAAGAAAAAGTTTCAATACCCCATTGAAGGTTGGGGTGTAGATCTACAAAGCGAGCACGAACGTTACTTGGTAGAAAAACACTTTAAGTGCCCCGTAGTTCTCTACGATTACCCCGCTGAGATCAAAGCGTTTTATATGAGGCTCAACGAAGATCAGAAAACAGTTCGGGCCATGGATATTTTATTTCCAGGTATTGGAGAGATCGTTGGCGGGTCACAGAGGGAAGAACGTTTAGATGTGCTAGAGCAGCGCATGGAAGCCCTCGGAATTGATCCCAAGGAATTATGGTGGTATCTAGACCTAAGAAAATTCGGCACAGCCCCACATGCTGGATTTGGCCTAGGGTTTGAACGATTGGTTCTGTTTGTGACAGGTATGACCAACATCCGCGATGTCATTCCATTCCCAAGAACACCGCAAAATGCAGAATTTTAACTTGGACTTTACCGCTGCTTAGTGTAGCTTCAAGACATGTTAAAACAACACCTACAACTTAAACTTTCTCAGAAATTATCCCCCCAGCAGATTCAACTCATGAAGTTGATTCAGCTGCCTACGCAGGCATTCGAGCAAAGAATTAGGCAAGAACTCGAAGAAAACCCAGCGCTAGAAAAAGGAAAAGAGGAGTTGGATCATGAGGTGTCCGACGTCTATGAGGATGATTTATACGAGAATGATCATCAAGAGATCGATGCTCAGGACGTCAATATCGATGATTATTTGAGTGATGACGAATTTCCCGACTACAAAACACAAAGCAACAATTACGCGGAACAAGAGGAACGAGAAATACCCTATGCCGCTGGTCAAAGTTTTTATCAATCCCTGATTGACCAACTTAACCAACAGATGACCACCGAACGTGAATGGTTGATCGCTGCCTTTTTAATCGGGAGCATCGATGAAAGTGGTTATCTGAGAAGACCTATGCTGGATTTACTCGATGACCTCGCATTCAATGAAAATCTGATTGCTAGCGAACAAGAAGTGGAGCAAGTAATTGAACAATTTTTGCACAAACTAGATCCAGCAGGTGTGGGCGCACGAACTTTAGAAGAATGTCTTCTGGTTCAACTATCTAGAAAAACGAGCACAGAAGCGATAAAAAATGCAAAATTACTCATAGAAGTAGCCTTTGA
>DFSJ01000133.1:0-216 GCA_002378585.1 Flavobacteriaceae bacterium UBA3440
AGCCCCATTGTTTTGGAGGTAATCGGCATACTCATCCACTTTCGCCGTCAACGCCGAGGTTGCCCAAACACCTTGGCGCAACTGATTCCACCTAGTTTTGACCCGGGCCCTGAAATAAGGATCTGACTTGAGCTTAGGCCACCAAAAATGTACCGTCCACAAATCGTTGGGAACGTATTGGTTATAATCGGCCACCCAAGCATCTTGGGGAATACG
>DFSJ01000133.1:557-3414 GCA_002378585.1 Flavobacteriaceae bacterium UBA3440
CGTCACGCTCTTTGTGCAGATAGGTGCTGAGTCGGTATCCGTCTATATTTCGGCTTAGTTCAGTGATCAAAAAAAAGTCGACAAAGCTATCAACATCGATTAAGGCCGTGTAGGTTGGATCAGCACCAACTCCTGGATTAAGGATAGCGTCATCCACCTGATCGATGTAGGTCTTGATGTAGTTTTTTTGAGCTGGATTTATGTCGTCTGAAGCTGGGTATTCGTAGAGAAAATAGGTTTCCGCAGGCTGCTTGCCTCCATACGCTGCATAAGGCAATAAGGCCCCAGTATTGCTGTAGTTGGACCTAAAACTATTATTGGATTGATAAAGCGCATCATCCCCCCAATTATTTTCGTAATAAGATAGCGGCATGTCTTGTGGTGCATCCCCTCCAGCCGTCTTATCTATTTTTAGGATGTAACCTCCCGTTATTAAGGTTGGATCGGTATCCGTAGGGGTTAATTTGGATACATCAATGCGATTTTTGTCTCGCTTCAACTTTTCCATCAGCATGTACAGTCCGACGTAGTTATTGTTTACCTCTAACTCCACAAATGTTGACCTCGAAGCGTAACGCCCCATAGCCCGGTAAAGGCTATACCCTAAATGGTGGTGAATCAACGATGGGTCATAAATACTATTGCTAGAAGCTTGGAATACATGCCCTATCAGGGCAAAATCCTCTTCTTCAGGATAACCCAATAAGGAGATAGCGACATCGTTTCCTGCAATATCCCAAGTTTCAATCCCATAGGACTTCTTGTCGGACACCCGAAAGGAGGTGGAACCTCGGTATTCGATACCTATGGGCTGGGTTAAAGTATATTTCCTATTTTGAATCACCTTCAACGTAGCGGCAATTTTAGGCTCATTGCGTATGGCTTCCTCCGTGGTGATTTGAAGATAGGGAATGTCACTATTCTGGGGATCTACTGCATAGACTACCTCGGATTGATCATCGATATCTTCGGTGACACAGGACACAAAAAAAAGGCCCAGGGCCCAAAGGAGAAAGTAATGATGTAAACGCATAACACTAAGATACAAAAAAGGCTCCAGAGGAGCCGTTTTGAAATAAAAAGTTGATCAATCCTTAGTCAAATTGATAGCGAATAACCAACTCGTGGGTATTGGCCCTGAGAGCCGTTGCGGTGGTGCGCTGTGCTACTTCATAGCCATAACCAAAACTAAATTGATTTAGGTTGTGAAACATCACCAATCCAGAGATGTAATCATTGTTAGACACCCCTAAACCTGCTGAAATTTTATCCAAGTACGTAACCTGGGCTATAGCGGTCAATTGGTTGGGCGCTGCACCCACTACACGATACAAAACACTTGGATTGAAATCCAAATAAGCATTGATCGGCAACTCATAACCCGCTGTGAAATAGAAATGCGGTTTATCGGTAGCCGTAGTAGCCACACCGTTCACCTCTTTGAAACGCTCGGTATTCAAAAAGTTAGGCACGGATGCTCCTACAAAGAAACGCTCCCCCTTCAACAAAGCTCCCACACCGACGAGTGGATTCATGTAGTTGTCCAAACCATCGAGGGCTGGGTTCTGCTCGTTGGTAATTCTGTTCAACTTAGCTAAATCAATATTGTTGTATAGCAAGCCAGCCTTTATACCCAAAAACAGATTTGTTTTTTCATCCACTTTAAGTTTATAGCTGTAATCGGCTGCGATTACCCCTTGGTTTTCTACATAAACTCGGTCTGTAGAATACGTGAATCCCCAAGCGGCGTTATTTTTTTCTGAAGTGTTGTACACCAAGGTAGCCGCACGAGGTGCATCTTCAATACCCTGCCAGGCAGAGCGATAGTTTAACCCGACAAAACGCCCTTGAGTACCCGCGTAAGCTGGGTTAATCGTGCTCATGTTTTGTTGGTAGAACAAAAAGTTAGGTTGTTGCTGGGCTGAAGCCACACCGGTAAAAGCTAAAATTGCAATAGCAAGTAGGATTTTTTTCATAATGGGATTTGATTCATTATCAACAGCCAAATATAGGTATCCCCGAGGGTGATGCCCATCCACGTCGACCAAAAGTTAGTGCAGATTTTAAAAAAAAGCACCAAAACCGTGGGTGTTCACCAGGCCCACACTACCAGGTTCCATTGGGCTTGGCCGAATTCGAGTTGTCCGACTACCTGAAAGCCAGTGTTTTGGTGGGCTTTGAGGGAACGGGTGTTGAGGGTGTCGACATCAGTGATCAGGTAGTTGAAGAGGTGGCTGTAGTGGTCTCTGTACCCGTGGTAAAGTCTTTGAACGAGTCCTTGACCTCGGTGGGATTTGCCGACACAAAGCTGGCCTACCATACAAAAGTTGAGTTGGTCCAAGGGGGTGTTGTTGTAGGTGTATTGGGGGAACTTGTCGACAAGATCTTCAATAAGTGGATGCAAGTGTTTACTATCGCGGGTAACCACTAAGGCGTATCCGACGACCTCACCCTGGTCCACGGCAATGATCGACGGATGCTTCTGTTGAATGGTTGTTAAAAATTCAATGGAATAGTCACAAGTGACAAAACCCTGCGAAGCCCGTTCCTCTGGGCTCAAATTCTGCTTGAGATTAGCTTCTAGTAATTTTTTTATACCGACAAGTTCCTCGTGGCTCGAAACAGTTTTGATGTGGACCATCTTGATTTTTTGGGCAAATGTAAAATTTTGCCTTATCCACCTGTAAAAAAGCTTCAGGATTCTACAATTCTGAAGTATTACCCTAGGCAATGGTCCAAAAAAAAGAGCGCTCAAGTGAACTTGACGCTCTTTTTTAAACATTTAGTGGTGACCGCGGAGGGATTCGAACCCCCAACCCTCAGAGCCGAAATCTGATATTCTATCCAGTTGAACTAC
>DFSJ01000133.1:3594-7310 GCA_002378585.1 Flavobacteriaceae bacterium UBA3440
GGATTCGAACCCCCAACCCTCAGAGCCGAAATCTGATATTCTATCCAGTTGAACTACGCAGCCAAAATTTTTATACCCGTTTATGCGAGCAGTGTTTTTACTTGTTCAGCGATAAGCTTTCCTTCAGCCTGACCAGCTAGTGCCTGGTTGGCAGCCGCCATGACTTTCCCCATGTCTTTTATAGATGTAGCGCCTAGCTCAGTGATTATGTTTTTAATATGCTCCGCTACTTGTTCTGCCGTAAGCTGGGCAGGCAGAAAGCGTTCAATCACGGCTACTTCTTGGAACTCGGTCGCGGCAAGGTCTTCACGTCCCTGTTGTTGATACATGGCAGCAGCATCTTTGCGCTGTTTGACCAAGCGCTGTAAAAGCTTGAGCTCAGCATCTTCAGCCAGTGTTGCAGAAGCGCCCGCAGAAGTCTGTTCCAACAAAAGAGCTGACTTGATCGCGCGCAGTGCCTGAAGGGCGATCGCATCTTTAGCACGCATAGCGTCCTTAAGCTGTTCCATTACTTTGTCTTGAAGCGTCATGTGGTTTGTTTTGGGCCACAAAGTTAATAAAAACAAGACAATGCTCGGGGTTTAGTCTACGTTGTCGTGTAAAAAAGAATTGTTGGTGCGCAAACGGTCTTCCTCATTGGGGTCAGCAGACAGCGTAGTGCGTGATAACTTGGCCTCTACTGGATTTTGATCCAAAGAAATACCTTGACGTTTGTACGCGGGTTCCTTTTCGATTTCATCAATACGCTGTAGGCTGTTATTGAAGTGGTAGTTAAACTCTTTAAACTGTCGTTTGCGCTCCTCTGTTCTCGCTTTCAGCAGATCAGCAATCGGACTCTCCATAGGATCAATCTCTACCGAAGATTCTTGAGCCAAAGGGGTTTCGATCACTTTGTGTTCAAATTGAAATTCAGGTAGTTCAGCCACCTCTGCTTCTTTAGGTTCAGGTTGGGCTTGGGTAAGTTTTTGTTCCAACTCCATATAGTCCTCCAAGCTGTATCTTTTGGCCGGTGCTTCCTCACTGATAAAGGCTGAGGGTGCTGGTTCTTGGCGCTGTACTTTAGGGGCGACTATTTCCGCATCAATGACTTCTAAATTCCAAATCTGTGCTGAGGTAAGTTCCTCAGGTACGGATATTTTCGGAGCTTGTACCTCTTCGATGGTCAAATCAAAAAACAAAGACGTCTGTTCCTCAAAAACGGGTTCTTCTTCCACCAGTGAAGGAGCTGAAGCAGAGGACTTTTCAATTATTTGAAACTCCATCTCTTGCTCGAAGGCTTCCTGATCAACATCATCTACTGGGACAGAGACTACTTCAGAAGTCACTACTTGAACATCATAAACCTCCAGATGACGCAACGCTTCGGTGGTTGGGATCAATACATCCTCACTCACCACTTCTTGGTCGCTTTCTAGGTATTCGTCCGATAGATCAAATCCAAAAGCGGCGGCTTCATCAGACCAATCCAA
The DNA here is from genome assembly GCA_002378585.1 of Flavobacteriaceae bacterium UBA3440. GTDB lineage: Bacteria > Bacteroidota > Bacteroidia > Flavobacteriales > Flavobacteriaceae > MAG-120531. The sequence goes on from DFSJ01000133.1 coordinate 5,064, forward strand.
TACGTGGGTGATTACAGGCTCCTCGGGAGTGACTTCAGTAAGTGGGGTATCAAAAAACGAAGCTGTTGGCTCTTCAACTAACTCCTCTTCAACTACTTCATCTTGGATGTGCGCTACTAAAGGCTCAGGTTGTTCATCGGCCGCCTGAGGCACCACGAATTCTGCCTCACACTCTAGGTCAAAATAAATCGGAGGCTCAACAGTGGTGGCTTGGCCCATTAGGTTGAGGTTCACACGCTGCTCGTCTTCCAGGGTGTGGATGATTTTTTTGGCTTCCGTATTGACGATTTCATTTTGTTGTTCCGGATTGAATCCAGTGGCAATAACGGTCACAGCGATGGATTCGCCCAGGTTGATGTCCTCACCTACCCCCATGATGATGTTGGCGCATTGGCCAGCCTCAGCCTGAATGTAGTCATTGATTTCACCTATTTCATCGATGGTAATCTCGCTGGTGCCTGAAACGATCAATAGCAGGACGTTTTTGGCGCCAGTGATCTTGTTGTCGTTGAGCAGTGGAGAATCCAAAGCAGAAGAAATAGCTTCTAAAGCGCGGCCTTTACCCGTAGCGCGAGCGGAACCCATGATGGCTGAACCGCTGTTGGCCAACACAGTTTTGGCATCGCGCAAGTCGATGTTTTGGGTGTAGTGGTGGGTGATCACTTCAGCAATACCTTTGGCCGCAGTAGCCAACACCTCATCCGCTTTAGAAAACCCAGCCTTAAACCCGAGGTTTCCGTATACCTCACGCAGCTTGTTGTTGTTGATGATGATCAAAGAATCAACGCTCTGTCTGAGTTTGGCAATACCCGCTTGGGCTTGGTCATTTCTCATTTTACCCTCAAACAAAAATGGGGTAGTGACGATGCCCACGGTCAAAATATCCATTTCCTTAGCAGCACGAGCGATCACAGGAGCTGCCCCAGTTCCTGTACCTCCACCCATACCCGCAGTGATAAACACCATTTTGGTTTGGGTATCCAGCATCGCGCGGATGTCTTCTACACTTTCTTGAGCTGCCTTTTCACCCACCTCAGGATTTGCCCCAGCACCTAAACCTTCGGTCAATGAAATACCCAGTTGGATTTTATTGGGTACCGCTGAATTTTCTAAGGCTTGCGCGTCAGTATTGCACACCACAAAATCGACACCTTTAATTCCCGCTTCAAACATATGATTGATAGCATTGCTACCACCACCGCCCACGCCGATGACTTTGATCACGTTGGATTGGTGTTTGGGAAGATCGAATTGAATGTGGTCTAGGTCGGAAAAGGACTCGTTCATAGGGGGCTGTATTTCGGTGTGTTATTCTGCGTCGTTTAAAAAAGTAATAAAGCGTTCAATCCAGCTGTCAAACGTGGACTTGCGCTCTTTTTTCTCTGGTTTAGGGGCGGCTGTTTCCTGATTTGACTCAGGGCTAGCTGTGGCGTCTATTGCCTCAGCGGGAAGGTCATCACCCTCCGTCGAAGAGGATAATTGTTCCTGTCCTACCGATGGATCAGTCATCGGCTGAATCTCTGGACGATTTTTACGGTCCTTTTGGATCGCATGCATCAACAGACCTACTGCAGTTGCATATACCGGACTCGTGATTTCTTCGTTGGAATCTCCAGCTAGATGTTCGTTGGGGTAACCGATGCGGGTGTCCATGCCCGTGATGTATTCGACTAACTGTTTGATGTGCTTTAATTGACTACCACCGCCGGTGAGTACAATCCCTGCAATCAATTTCTTTCTAGGATCTTCGTGCCCGTAATTTTTGATCTCCACAAATACCTGTTCGATGATTTCCACTACACGGGCGTTGATGATCTTGGACAGATTTTTTAAGGTGATTTCTTTGGGGTCTCTACCGCGAAGCCCTGGAATAGACACAATCTCATTGTCCTTGTTTTCGCCAGGCCAGGCAGAACCAAACTTCATTTTAAGCAATTCTGCTTGTTTTTCAATAATGGAGCAGCCGTCTTTAATGTCTTCAGTGATCACGTTTCCACCAAAGGGAATCACTGCCGTATGGCGAATAATCCCATCTTTAAAAATCGCTAAGTCTGTAGTACCTCCACCTATATCGATCATGGCGACACCTGCTTCCTTCTCCTCCTGACTTAAGACTGCGTTGGCTGAAGCTACCGGCTCTAGCGTAATGTCCGACAGATCTAGGCCAGAACTCTTGATGCAACGGCCGATGTTTCTGATCGAAGACACCTGACCGACGACCACGTGGAAATTGGCCTCGAGACGTCC
>DFSJ01000061.1:0-22692 GCA_002378585.1 Flavobacteriaceae bacterium UBA3440
GATATCGCCCCAGGGAATATTTCGATCAAACACGGATTTATGGGGCCCAATTACACCACCGTTTCTGCCTGTGCTTCGTCAGCCAATGCGTTGATCGACGCCCTGAATTATATCCGATTGGGTTACTGCAACGTAGTAGTCACTGGAGGTAGCGAGGCAGCTATTGCTATTGCTGGTGTCGGTGGGTTTAACGCCATGCAGGCGCTCTCCACGCGCAACGAGGACCCAGCAACAGCCTCTCGTCCTTTTGACGCTACCCGCGATGGTTTTGTGTTGGGGGAAGGAGCCGGAGCGCTTATCCTCGAAGAGTACGAACACGCCAAAGCTCGCGGTGCTAAAATTTACGCGGAAGTGGCTGGTGGAGGATTGTCTAGCGATGCGTACCACATTACCGCTCCTCATCCAGAAGGACTAGGCGTGATTCGGGTTATGGAAAATTGCTTAAAAGATGCGGGCATGCAACCACATGAAGTGGACGCGATCAACACTCATGGCACTTCGACTCCCTTGGGTGATGTAGCTGAGCTTAAAGCAATCAGCAAAGTATTTGGAGATCATGCGCCTAAGATCAACATCAATTCAACCAAGTCGATGACGGGGCATTTGTTGGGAGCCGCTGGGGCTATTGAAGCCATTGCTTCCATTTTGTCCATGAAATACGGTATCGTACCACCCACAATCAACCACGTCAATCAGGACGAAAACATCAATCCTGAACTCAACTTAACGCTAAACAAAGCACAAAAAAGAGAAGTGCGTGTAGCGATGAGCAATACATTTGGTTTTGGCGGGCATAACGCCTGTGTGTTGTTTAAAACCCTAGAAGACTAAGTTTGATGAAACTGCGTTGGCCCAGGGCAACCAAGCAAAGCGCAGCTGATAAAGAGTTGGCGCAAGCACTTAAGCCTATTTTGGGATTTACCCCCCAACAACTAGAGCTTTACCGCAAAGCATTTACCCACAGTTCCGCACAAAAAAAAGACGCTCATGGCCACCCATTTAGCTATGAGCGTCTTGAATTTTTAGGAGATTCCATTTTGGGAACCATCATTGCCAAGTATCTCTACGATAGCGTGCCTGGGGGTGATGAAGGGTATCTAACCAAGATGAGGTCCAAGATTGTTTCTAGGGAACACCTCAATGAATTGGGTAAGGAGTTAAAAATCATACAGTTTGTGGACAGCAAAGTCCAGGAACAGCATTTCGGAGACAATATTTTCGGTAATTTATTCGAAGCGTTGGTGGGCGCTGTTTATCTGGACCAAGGATACGGTACCTGTTCTCAATTTATCTACAGGAAAATAATTGAGCCACATGTTGATCTCGACCAACTTGAAGGCAAGGTGGCCAGCTATAAGAGTTTGATGATTGAATGGTTTCAAAAGGAAAAAAAACGATTTGACTATCAAATATCGGTGGATTCCGGCAATGATGCACAGAAGCACTTTTGTGTCAAATTGGTTGTCGATGGCGTGGTGACCGGAAAAGGAAGGGCAACATCCAAGAAAAAGGCAGAGGAAATTGCCTCCAAACGCGCCTATTTTTCACTTCAAGATAAAATCCAACGAAAAGCCCACTCAAGTGTGATAAACACAACAAAACCAAGATAGTTGTTGTGCAGAATATGTGGATTTGCCCGGGTTTGCTCAGCAATAATTATATATTTGTATCGATTTTGGCCTTATGAGTGCAGTACACAAATTGTCGATTGATTATTACGACGAGCCTTGTCTGCTCATAGCCATTCACACCCCTTTAGAAGACTACACATTGGCCTACCAAATCAACAAATCTCTAAATACACGCCTAGCGCGACTAGATCAAGATGTTGAATTTGGCCGAGATGCTCGGTTTTCTGTTTTTGGCTGGGAAGATTTAAGCGCCGACGTTTATTGGCAATTAATTGCCAATCAAACCGAAGTGTTCTCTCAAGAAAAGTATGGAGATTTGTTTCAATACACCCCAGTGGCTACCAGGGCTTGCTTGGTTCCAGAATTAAAAGAAGTTGATTATTTTATCAAAGTAGATGAAGCAGATCAAGCTTTGGAGGAACAACTCTTGGAGACACTGCTTCAAATCCCCTCAGTCGTCACTGCATTTGCCGTTGATTATGATCGTTTAAAATCAAAAAACAATTTAATTTTTTAATATGTCACTCACCAAAAAGACCAAAATCGTCGCTACACTAGGTCCAGCGACCGAAAATCCTGAAGTACTCAAATCAATGATGCTAGCAGGGGTAGACGTTTTTAGGGTCAATTTTTCTCACGCTGATTACGCCGACGTGAAAGCGCGCATAGACATGATTCGCGCTTTGAATGAGGAACTCGGATTACACGTGTCTATTCTCGCAGACCTTCAAGGTCCTAAACTGCGCGTAGGTGTGATGGAGGAGGGCAGCGTGGTTGCTCCAGGTGATGAGGTAACCTTTATGACTGGATCCCCTTTTGTGGGAGACAAGACCAAGGCATACATGACGTATACACAGTTCCCCCAAGATGTAAAACCCGGAGAGAAAGTGTTGGTCGATGACGGAAAACTCATGTTTGAAGTGGTGAGCTCCAACGGGGTAGACAGCGTTTTGACCAAGGTGGTTCAAGGAGGTCCATTTAAATCTAAAAAAGGGGTGAACCTGCCCAATACCAATGTATCCTTACCAGCCCTTACGGAGAAAGACATTGAAGATGCGGTATTTGCCATCGAACAGCAGGTGGATTGGATTGCATTATCTTTTGTGCGCCACAGCCAGGACATCATGGATTTGCAAAACCTGATCAAGGAGCATTCTGCCTACAAGATTCCGATCGTGGCTAAAATTGAAAAACCAGAGGCTATTGAAAATATCGACCAAATCATCGCTTACTGCGACGGTTTAATGGTGGCTCGTGGTGACCTCGGTGTGGAAATTCCCGCTCATGAGGTTCCGTTAATTCAAAAGCAATTGGTGCGCAAGTGCAAACAAGCGCGTATCCCTGTAATCATCGCTACCCAGATGATGGAAACCATGATTGACAGCCTGACACCTACCCGAGCAGAGGTGAATGATGTGGCCAACTCAGTGATGGATGGTGCTGATGCAGTGATGCTCTCTGGGGAAACCTCCGTGGGTAAATATCCGGTTCAAGTAATCGAGACCATGAGTAGAATTCTCAGAAGTGTTGAAGACGCAGACTCTATTCAGGTGCCTGCTGAAGCGCCGTCGGTAAAAACCAAACGATTTGTCACCAAATCGGTTTGTTACCACGCCGTAGTCATGGCTAAAGATATTGAGGCCAAGTCTTTGCAGTTGTTGACCAACAGTGGGTTTACCGCCTACCAAGTATCCGCATGCAGGCCTTCTTGCCACATTTTGGTGTTTACTTCCAACAAACGCATCTTATCTCAACTGAATTTGCTTTGGGGGGTAAAGGCATTCTTCTACGATAAACGCGAGTCAACTGACCAAACTATCGCTGACCTCAACCAGATTGGTAAAGATCAAGGAATACTAAATTCCGGGGACTATACCATTACCTTGACTTCTATGCCGCTTAAGGAAAAAGGCATGGTCAACTCTTTAAAAGTGACTGAAATCATTTAGCCTCAGGCTATGGTAGAAATTGAGCGTAAGTTTTTGGTTCAGTCACAGGAGTTTATTCATCTGGCGACCCACCATGAGTTTATCGCTCAAGGTTTTTTGTCTGTTGATCCTGCGCGCGTCGTGCGCGTGCGCGTGCTGAATACAGGAGGCAAATTAACCGTTAAAGGGCAATCCAGCTCAGATGGGACGAGCCGTTTTGAATGGGAGCAGTCTCTGTCTAGCGAAGAAGCTCAGGCTCTTTTTAGTTTGTGTCTGCCCGGTCGCATTGAGAAAACTCGGTACTTCGTGCCCGCTGGCACACATACTTTTGAGGTGGATGTCTTTTCCGGTGAAAATCTAGGTCTAGTAATCGCTGAAATAGAACTGAGTAGAGCCGATGAAACCTTTGATCACCCTGAGTGGTTGGGATCAGAAGTGACTGGAGACCCTAGATACTACAACGCCAATTTGACCAAGTTCCCCTTCAATCAATGGGGAAGCTCCACCCATTAGAATCTCGGTTGGAATTGTTCCAAGAAGCGAAGATCGTTTTCGCTCAACAACCTGATGTCGGAAATCTGATGCAACAGTAGGGCGATTCGGTCTATACCCATACCAAAGGCAAATCCAGAATATTCCTCAGGATCAATGCCGCAATTTTTTAAGACCTCAGGATCGACCATACCACACCCCATAATCTCCAACCAACCTGTTCCTTTGGTCATTTTATAGTCGGTCTCTGTTTCCAATCCCCAATAAACATCTACTTCAGCACTGGGTTCAGTAAATGGAAAGTAGGAAGGTCTCATTCTAATTTTAGAAGTGCCGAACAAGGCGTTGGTAAAGTAGGCCAGTGTTTGTTTTAAGTCAGCGAACGATACATTTTTATCGATGTACAGTCCCTCGATTTGGTGAAAAAAGCAGTGGGACCGAGCGGAAATCGCCTCGTTTCTGTACACCCTTCCCGGTGATATTGTTCGAATAGGCGGTTGGTGGGTTTCCATATAGCGCACCTGAACGGACGAGGTATGGGTGCGCAACATCCAATCTGGGTCTGTTTGCAAGAAAAAGGTGTCTTGCATATCTCTAGCCGGGTGGTATTCAGGAAGATTTAGCGCCGTGAAATTGTGCCAATCATCCTCCATCTCTGGACCTTCAGAAACATTAAATCCGATGCGCGAAAAGATCTCGACGATTCTGTTTTTTACTTCACTGATCGGGTGAATAGCTCCCATAGGTAGAGGATATCCAGGCCTTGTCAGATCGCCCAGACTGCCGAGTTTGGCAGATTGGCCAGAAGCCTGGCTTTTAAAGCCTTCAATTTTTTCTGCGCAACGCTCTTTAAGCTCGTTGAGTTTCTGGCCGTATTCCTTTTTTTGGTCGTTGGGTATATTCTTAAAGTCGGCAAATAAGGCGGCCAAGACTCCTTTTTTGCCTAAGTATTGTATGCGAAATTCTTCCACCGCAGCAGCGTTTTCTGGAGTGAATTCGGCCACTTGATCCAAGTGTTTTTGCAGTTGATCCAACATAATTCTATGCGAAAAGGGATTTTAGCCTCCAAAGGTATAAAAATAGGAGGGTTATTGAGTCTATTCAGGTAATTCCCTCAGTTTTTTTAAGCCTGAGAGCTCCATCCAGCCCTGAGTTCCATCTGCCAAAGCAATATGTCCCCATCCATCGAGCTCTTCCAGTACCTGAACCTTGGTGCCCTCGTTCAGGGGAAACAATTCTGGAGCGCTTACAGCGGGTGCCTCCCGAACGGATACCACACCAAAAACGATGGCTGGCTGATCTTTTGAGGTCCAATGATCCCTCAAATATTCAGCGGAAAAAGACAAGAATCCAGTAATTGCGCTTAGGGTAGCTAAGGCAAATCCCCATTTCTTCAAACGAGCCGTCCCACCTAATCGATAAATCGCTGCAAAAGTGACAAACAGCCACATGCCCAACCATGCCCCGTATTTTAGGTACGCGGGATTCCATTGAACAATACTTCTCACCATCGCAGTGCCTAGTGTTGGTGCTAGAGGGGTCACCGCTTGATCTAAGGTCATTTTTTGGGCGTAGGCTAGATTGGCCGCGACATCTTCATCCTTAGGATTGATGAGCAGGGCCTTTTCATAATAGTAGATACTGTTGCCTACCTGATTTGATTTGTAGTAGGCATTGGCCAAATTAAAGTACAGCGCTTCATCCGCTAGTCCTGATTGGTTTATTTTCTCATACTGCTCAATCGCATCAGCATATCGCTCTTCTTGATAAGCTTTTTGCGCTTCAGCCCACCAGGCATCCGCTTGATCCTGCATGTTGGTTTGTCCCCAAGACAGGCAATAGTTTCCCAAGAGCAATCCTAAAATCAATAGACGTGTTTTCATCAGCTTTGGTGTTGTTTGTCCAGGTCGGTAAGAACAGCTAGGGCTGCTGTGTAATCTTCATGCATGTCCGATATTTTTTTCGGACTGTAACGAGCCATAGCACATCGGTTTAACAACTCGATTAAACGCCCAGAAACCTCTTTAGAGACTCCCTGAGCCATCAATAACTCTTCGATGGTGTCGTGAGTCATATCTGCGGTTTCTATCGATAGGCGAGCCTTTAGGAAGTGCTGCATGGATTTTTCCAGGGCTAAATAGAAGCTGTCAGGGGTTTTGAGTGCTTTTTGAGCTTGACCCAAATACTTTTTAGCCATTCGGGAAGAAGCTTTTCTCTTGAGGGCACCCAAATCATTTCCGCGCGCTTCATTATATCGGATCCACCAACCTAATATGGGCAACAACAAAAGGGGCATGAGCCAAATCAAATAGAAATCCAAGTCTTCAATAAACGTGGCGGTCGCTATTGGCGCTAACTGATGGGTTAATTTGATAAACCTAAATCCTTCTGAGCGCATTGTTGGCGATGAGCTTTGGGTGTTATTGGTGTTTGCGGACTCACCGCTGAGGGCACCACCCAACGCCTGAATATTGATTTCCTCCGTGGTGCGGGTCACGTATTTTTTGGCTTTGGGGTCAAAGTAGCTAAATGCTAACCCTGGAATCGGATAGCTTCCTTGAAAGTTGGGGATGATGGTGTAGGTGTCAGAAATGGTCCCCTCCATGCCTGAGCGACTGTTATTTATATTTTGTTTGTTTTCTGGCGCATAGCGTTCCAAGGCAGCAGGGACTTTTAGCTCCGGCAGGCTAAACAACTTCAGGTTTCCTTTTCCGGTTACCCTGACCTCTACTTCAAGCGCAGTGCCTGTATCCAAGGCAGTTTTGTTGGGGGTCACAAAAAAGTCAAAGCTGCCCACAGCTCCCGTGAAAGAGGCTGGTCTGTTTTCTTGAGGGAGCTCTTTTACGTCTATGGTGATTTCAGCCGTTGAAGCTACTCGTGTGGCAGGGGCATAAAGCGGCCTGCCAAAGAAGTCCCTGCGGTTGGTGGGGACATCTACTGAAAGTTCAAAAGTATAGGGTTTCAGGCTGAGTTTCCCCGTTTTTTGCGGATACAGCAATACGCGCTTGAGCACCACAGATTGATAGGATTTTCCTTCATACGTAGTGGGCTCAAAGTTATAGGCGTTTATCGGTAGGTCTTGGTTCCAAAAATGGGTGTATTCTGCCGCATCTACCGAATTAAAGTTGGTGACATTGACACCGTTTCCAACCAATAATTTATACGTGATCAGTATGCCCTCGTTTAGGTACGGATTTGTTTTGGACACCTCTGAAATGACCCGCACATTCTGATCGGCTACATCCTGGGCGGTTTGTTCATCACTTGGTTTGGCTACTGCTTCGGTGACCTCTACTTTTTTGGCTGCCGTTTTATAAACTGTTCCGTCAATCGTGATTTCTGCCTGTCCAATGGTCCATGAGCCTTTGGCGGTGGGTTGCAGAATGAATGAAAAGGTTCTGGAAAAAGAGCGCACACCGTTGATCCAAGATGAGCTGGTGGATTGCGAGGGTCCCATGAGTACTTTAAACCCTTTAAACGTTGGTGCCTCAAAGTGATCTCCGTCACGGTTCATGGTGAAATCTACGCGCAATCGTTCATTGAGCCCCAGTTTTTCTTTGCTCAAGGATACTTCAAAGAGGATTTCTTTGTCTTGGGCCCACATTCCTGTGGCCCAAACCATTGCCAGCATCCCCAATAGCACACCTCTGATCTGTTGCATTACCAGTCCTTTTTTTGTGAGGATTTAACTCCTTTTTTCTGGAGTTTATCCATTTTTTCTTTTGCTTTTTTCTCTTCATTTTGCAGCGCCTCTAACATGTTTTGGATTTGCTGTGCAGAGAGCTGACTTTGTTTCTTAGGCGGTTGAGGTGCTTCTTGAGGTTTTTTTGGCTGTTCTTTTTTCTTGTCGCCATCCCCTTGTTTTTGATCCTCTTTTTCTTGATCCCCAGGGTCTTGGGGTTTGCTGTTTTTATCTTTTTGATCCTGATCTCCTTTTTTCGGGTCCTGTTCGTTTTGATCGTTTTGACCTCCTTGGTTTTGATCCTGCTGATCTTGTTGGTCTTTTTTGTCCTGTTGGTCTTTATTGTCCTTGTTCTTGTCTTTGTTCTGTTCCTGCTTCTCCCGCATAGACTTGGCCAATGCGTAGTTGTATCGGGTCTGGTCGTCTTCAGGTTTGTTTTTCAGGGCTGATTTAAATGCCATTTCAGCTCGATCATACGCCTTTTGTGCCATGAGGGCGTTGCCCAGGTTGTGGTATGCCTGGTGTTTTTGATCGGCTGTTTCGGCCGTTTTAGTCGCTTGAACCAGGGCCGTGGTAGCTTCTTCAAAACTGTTGTTGGACAAAAGCGTATTGCCCAAGTTATAGGGAGCATCCTTTTGGGCTGGGTCAATAGCCATAGCTCTGCGCCAATCCGCTTCTGACGCTGTCCACGCTCCTTGAGTTAAATTTTTTCCTGCCTTGGCCGTTAAGTTTTGTGCTTTTTTCTGAAGCGGGGCGGCGACTTGTGCAGGCGCCTCAGGTTTGGCCGCTTCAGGGGTTTGTCCCCAAAGCCCAGCGTGAATGATCACCAAGAGTATCCAAGCATTACGCATTTTTATTGGGTTCAAAGAGTTTAAGTTTTTGCCACCAGGGCGTTTTGCGTTCGAGCAGCAGTACATCGAGCATCATCAAAATTAATCCAATCCCCACAAACCAACCAAACTGGTCCTCGAAGTCGGAGAATTCTTCAGCGGCAAAAGTGGTTTTGTCCAGTTGCCCCAAATCTTCCATCAAGGCGTTCACCACGGTTTCGGTCTGGTCAAATGCGTAGTATTGGCCTCCTGCTTGTTCGGCCAAGTCCTTCAGCAACAACTCGTTTCTCCGAGTAATGACCACCTCGCCGTTCTCGTCCTTTTTGAGTTGCTGGGTGATACCGCGTTCTTTGATGGGTATTGGGCCTCCTTTTTCGGTTCCTACTCCCACGGTAAATATACGAACCCCAGCTTCTTTAGCTTGAGCCACAGCTTCCGCCACGTCAATCCCCTCGTGGTCCTCTCCGTCGCTGATCAACAACAGCACTTTGCTGGTTGGATCTTCGGCGATAAAATAACCCGAAGCCAGTTCAATAGCCTCTCCCAAAGCCGTCCCTTGGGAGCTGATCATGTCGGTGTTGATCGACGATAAAAACAATTGGGCCGCACCGTAATCCGTAGTGATGGGCAACTGAGGAACGGCCCAAGCGGCATAGGCAATGATCCCTATGCGGTCGCCCGCAAGCTGCTGGGTTATTTGTTCCACAAGGTGTTTGGCTCGGTCTAGACGGTTCGGGGCCACATCCTCACAAAGCATACTCTTAGATACATCGATGGCAAATACCAAATCAATGCCCTCTCGCTGTACTTTTTTTCGCGCAATACCGGCTTTTGGGTTGACCAGTGCGATGACCAAACAGCTCACGATTAAGGCAAACACCAACGCTTTTAACCGCACTTTAAGTCCAGATCTGCCAGGGGATAATCGATCTAGATCGCCCCATTTTGAAAAGGCTTTTTGCGTTTTGACCTGCCACCATTGATGCCAAAAGAACACCAGAGCGGCTAGGACCAATAGCCCAAACAGATAAAAGTATGTTGGTTCATCCCAAACGATCATCAGACAAAGCTTTTTAACCAGGTGTGTTGTACCAACCAGTACAACACCCATATGAATAATGCCCAGAATACCAAGGGTCGATAGAGCTCCTGGGTGGTGGTGAATTTAAATTCTTCGATCTCGGTTTTTTCGAGTTGGTTGATCTCGTTGTAAATCGCTTCGAGTTCTTGATTGTCTTGAGCTCGGAAGTATTGGCCACCTGTTTTTTCTGCTATCCGCTTCATCAACTTTTCGTCGATTTCCACTTGTTGAAGCGCGTATTGAAAGCTGCCATCCGGGTTAATGGCCACCGGAAATTGCGCGTTACCGTTGGTCCCTACCCCAATGGTATAGGTCTTAATCCCATACTCTACGGCTAGTTCAGCCGCGGTGAGGGGTTCGATAAAGCCTGAATTGTTGACTCCATCCGTCAACAGAATGACTACTTTGCTCTGCGCTTTAGATTCTTTGAGTCGATTGACTGAGGTCGCCAAGCCCATACCAATAGCGGTACCATCGTTTAAACCTCCGTATTGAATTTCATCCAGCGCTCTGAGCACCAGTCCTTTGTCCGATGTGATAGGGGTTTTTGTGTAGCTTTCCCCTGCATAGACGACCAGTCCAATCCGGTCATTAGGTCGGCTTTCGATAAAGGTGGCTGCAATTTTTTTAAGTGCCGTGAGTCGGTTAGGTTTTAAGTCTTTGGCCAGCATGCTCGAAGACACATCAATGGACATGACGATGTCAATTCCACGGGTGGTTTTGGTTTTGGTCTGGGTGGAGACGATCTGAGGCCTTGCCATAGCCAAGATCATGGCCGCAAGCGCACCGATTCTCAAGGCATTTAACGCGATAGACACGCCGGATACCCAACGACTCACCGGGAGCCCCTGATGTCCAGAAATCAACAAGGGAGCTTTAGTTTTGTGGCGGCTCCACCACATCCACCACATCGCTAGTGGGAGTATTAATCCCAGCCACAACCATTGGGGCTCAGCCCATGTAATATCCTTCCAATTCATGGGGTTTCTTTGAGTTGAATGGATTGAATAATTTCCTGGGCCGTACGCGCTGCATAGGGCTCATCCTTAGGCCAATGCACCCAGATCAATTGCGCAAAACCATTGCCGCCAAAAAGCAAAAGCGCGTAGGATTTTTTATAAGTGTCTCCGGATTCTTCAAAATCCATTTGACCAAACACCTGCACACCTTGCACCTCATCTTGGGTGGTGTGGGGAGTTTGTTCGGTCAATATGTTTTTGGCCCCCATATCTTCCATCATTTTAAGCGCTTGTTCGCCCAGCGCGTCAAAGTCAGGGGTCTTTTCATCCGGCCATTGAAGTGTATGCACCCAAACATGGACCAATTCTGGGTCTGGCGTGTAGGCAAACAATTGTGCCTGGGTAGCACCCGCGTATTTGGGCGCTGTTTCTTGGCGCTCCAAAACATCAGGCGTTGAGATCCAAACAGCGGGAAAGCCATACCCACTCATCAGTCGGGGCGATTCATTTTGTATTTTGTATTTGTTGAAGGTAACGGTGTCCCAAAATCGTTCTGGCCCCGTATACATCAATAACCCCACAAAAAGGGCTAATGCCCCAATACCCCCACCGAACAACACCATTTTTTTGCGGCGTGCTCTCTGGTATGCGGCCAATGTTGCTAAACGCTGGGCCTCATGATACAATTCTTCCTCGGTCGGTTCGGGTAAAGCCTCTTGGGCTTTTACCAACCATTGCGCCAAGATGTCTCGATCTAATTCTGCCTGTCTACGCTCAGGCGTTGCCCGAGCAAACTTGACTAAATCCGCAGTTTTTAACACCTCGTCAAATGCGGCTAGCGCTTCTTGATCCAGCGTTAATTTCCCTTGTTCGCGCAGGTCCACTAACTTCTCCATGAGTTCCTCGCTGGTGCTTTCCATAGCAGATATGTGCACTTCATCTTCGAGGTAGGCACGAACAATTCCGGTGAGTTCGGTGTAATATGCTTTGTACTCCTCTCGTATCAAATACGGAGATTGGGCCAGTTTTTCCAAGCCGAGCAAAGCCTTTTCTAAAGGATCGAGCACGGCTTCTGCTTCTTGTTTTTTCTTGCGTTGCCAGTGTATCCAACCGTACACTCCAGCGCCCAGGAGGGCTAAAACCCCTAAAATCCACATCCAAAGGGGAGTCACCCACACAGAGGATACTTCCCTAATGGGTTTGGCGGGATATAGATTTTGCTTGGTGGTATCCACCGCTACATCAAATACTTTCATCGAAAATGGCGCCGTTTGGAGCCAAAGTGTATCGAGTTGTACGCGTAGTCCTGGATGATTATAGGTGCCTGAGTCGTACTGAGAAATCGCGTAGCGTCTGATCAATTGCCAAAGGCGCTCCTGCTTTAGCGTGTCTGTAGCCGAGGTTCCGATTACCTCAAAAGGGGCAAACGCCTGATCTTCAGGGAAGCGCACCGAGTCGCCAGGCTTTACAGATACGGTAATCGTATATGTGCGTTTCTCCCCAATTTTTAGCGCGGTTGAATCCAGTTTTCCCACAGCGCTGGGCGCTGTTGTCTGTGCCTGGATTGACCCAAGCAAAAGAAAAAAACCAAAGAGCACATACACGAAGCGTTTCATCAATGACGTTGTTTAAAATATCCCAAAAGCTTGGCCACATAGTCTTGACCTAACTCAAGATCAACCCGACCGCAACCAGACTTTTTGTGGGCTTGCTGGAAATAGGCCGATTGGGCGCTAAACGACGCCTCGTAGGCATTTCTTACTGCTTTTGAACTGCTTGCCATCCATTGTACAGCCCCGGTTTCGGCATCTTGAACAGGGATGAGTCCTAAATTCAACCAGTGTGCATCCAATGCATCATACACCCTGATTCCAGTGATATCGTGTTTTTTTCCGGTGATTTGCAGTGTTTTTTGATAGCCAGAACACATAAAATCTGAGAGGGTAAATACAATTGCCTTCTTTTTAAGCGCATTGCCCAAAAAGGCTAGTGGTACGGACAGGTCGGTACCTTTACCTACCGGCTCAGCCTCTAAAAGTTCTCGGATGATCCGTAGCACATGTCCTTTTCCTTTCTTGGGAGGAATAAAACGTTCCACTCGGTCAGAAAACAAGAGCAGCCCCACTTTGTCGTTGTTTTGCAGGGCAGAAAAAGCCAGTGTGGCAGCGATTTCAGTGAGTACTTCGCGTTTGCTTTGACCTTTTGTACCAAAAATACCAGACCCGCTGATGTCCACTAAAAGCATCATGGTCAGTTCGCGCTCTTCTTCAAACACCTTGACAAAAGGTTCGTTGTAGCGCGCGGTGACGTTCCAGTCAATCGCCCGAACATCATCCCCAAATTGATAGGGACGCACCTCGCTAAAGGTCATTCCCCTTCCTTTGAAGGTAGAATGGTATTCGCCCCCAAAAAGGTTGTCGGACAACCTGCGGGTTTTAATCTCGATTTTGCGTACTTTTTTTAGCAGTTCCTTGGTCTCCATACCAGGGTTTACGGCACCTCAACAGTATTGACAATGCGGTTGATGATTTCTTCAGTGGTTACGTTTTCAGCTTCGGCTTCGTAGGTGAGCCCAATGCGGTGTCTGAGCACATCGTGCACCACAGCCCGTACATCATCAGGCACCACATAACCGCGACCTTTGATAAAGGCAAAACACTTGGCGGCCATAGCCAGGTTGATACTTCCCCTAGGCGAAGCACCAAAACTGATCAGCGGTTGAAGATCCCCAAGCTTGTATTTGTCGGGGAATCGGGTAGCAAAAATCAAGTCCAAGATATATTGCTCAATTTTCTCATCCATGTACACCAGGCGCACAGATTTCTGGGCATCCAAAATTTGTTGGGTTGTTACGACGGCTTTTACAGGTTCATGGGTGCCCGATAGGTTTTGTCGCATCACCAATTGCTCCTCACTCATTTTGGGGTAGGTGATCACCGTTTTCAACATAAATCGATCCACTTGGGCTTCAGGAAGCGGATAGGTGCCTTCCTGCTCTACAGGGTTTTGGGTAGCCAACACCAAAAAGGGCTTATCCAAGACAAAGGTTTCATCTCCAATGGTCACTTGCTTTTCCTGCATGGCCTCCAAAAGAGCTGATTGAACTTTTGCTGGAGCTCTGTTGATTTCATCGGCCAGCACGAAGTTGGCAAATATCGGTCCCTTTTTGATCGAAAAGTCGTTTTGTTTGATGTTGTAGATCATCGTGCCCACCACGTCAGCCGGCAACAGATCAGGGGTAAACTGAATACGGCTAAAACTACCTTTCACCGCTTTGGCTAAGGTGTTGATGGCTAGTGTTTTGGCTAGTCCAGGAACCCCTTCCAACAAGATGTGTCCCTGGCCGAGTAATCCGATTAACAGACGTTCAACCATCTGTTTTTGTCCGACTATCACTTTGTCCATCTCCATTTTGAGCAGTCCGATGAAGGCGCTGTCTTTGGCGATTTGTTCTTGAATCGCCTGCATATCTACAGGGGTATTTTCCGGCATATTTGTTTGATTTGATGCATGTTGTACAAAACGGCTGCAATTAAAAAATTAATTGATCTCCCTCCCGTTAATGATAGGTTAAAAAATCGATAACCCCCTTATTTTTATCAACATTTTACCGATTTAATCCCTAATTTCACCCTTTGTGAAGCCTATGAATTCTTTTTCAAAAATCATTGCCGGCACCATGACTTGGGGGCTTTGGGGCCAACGCTTGGACACCCAAGCCATGGTTCGTCTAATCCATCAAGTAATCGACACAGGGATTACCTCTTTTGATCACGCCGATCTCTATGGGGACTACACCAACGAAACAGAGTTTGGTCGCGCTTGGTCTCAAACAGGAATTGCTCGAGACCAAGTTCAATTGATCTCCAAATGTGGGATAGCCCATGTGTGCCCTCAACGTCCCTTTGAAATAAAACACTACAATTACAACCAGGAGTATATCGTGTCTGCTTGTGAAGCTACCCTTGAGGCACTTCAAACCGATTACTTAGACCTTTATTTACTGCACCGACCCAGCCCGCTATTAGATCCCGAACAGGTCGTTCTGGCCGTGGATAAGCTGCTTCAAAGCGGGAAAATCAAGTCTTTTGGCCTGTCCAATTTTACACCTACCCAAGTTGAATTGATTCAGAAGTACTGCGGTGTTTCAACCAATCAAATCGAGATCTCCTTAACTAGGAGAGATGCGTTGTACAACGGTCAGTTGGATCAGTGCCTCAAAGATCAAATCACCCCGATGGCCTGGAGTCCTTTAGGTGATTTGGTTCGAACTAACGCCGTGATTCCAGATGCGTTGACCGGGGCCCTAGAGGAAATAGCTTCAGCGCGCGGATTGACGTCAGCTCAAGTAGCTTTGGCCTGGTTGGCAAAACATCCCGCAGGCATAGTTCCTGTGGTGGGGAGTACTAGGCCGGAACGATTGGCCCAAGCGATGGAAGCTATGGAAACAACATTGACACTAACAGAGTGGTTTACCCTCACTGAGGCGGCCACTGGTAAACCTTGCCCATAAACAGATGAAACACACAAAAGAACAACCTCTATGCGCTCTAGTTACTGGGGCTTCCAGTGGTATTGGCCAGGCTACAGCCAGAGAATTAGCTCACAAGGGCTACCGATTGGTGATTTGTGGCAGAAACGAAGCTGCGCTTAACTCATTGTCGAGGGAACTCTCTGCGATGACTCAAGTACACTCTTTAGTTTTCGATGTGAGCGACAAGTCGGAGGTGCAAAAAGCCATCGACAGTTTACCACCCTCATGGGCTTCGATCGATATTTTGATCAATAATGCAGGAAATGCCCATGGGCTGGACCTCATTCAAGACGGTGACTCGGATGATTGGGACGCGATGATCGACAGTAACATCAAGGGAGTCTTGTATGTGACTCAGGCGGTGTTGCCTCAGATGATCCAGCGAGGTCAAGGGCACATACTCATGGTTGGTTCTACGGCAGCTAAAGAAGTCTACCCAAAAGGCAACGTCTATTGTGCCACTAAGGCAGCGGTAGACGCGTTGGCTCAAGGTATCCGAATGGACCTCAATGGAACGGGGATAAAAGTAGGGGCCATACACCCAGGGATGGTACACACTTCGTTTAGCGCGGTGCGTTTTAAAGGTGATCAGGCCAGAGCAGAGGCGGTTTATCAAGGCGTTGACCCGCTTCAGGCTCAGGACATTGCCGAACTAATCTGCTTTGTAGTCTCTAGGCCTTCCCACGTCAACATAGCTGATTTAGTGGTGATGCCCACCGACCAAGCCTCGAGTACTATTGTAGCCAGAAAGTGATGATCAACAAACGCTTACTTGTCAAAAACCTGCTAGCCCACCACGGGGAAAACAGTTTTTACGACAAGAAGCGACGCATTGATATTTCCACCAAAGAGGGGAAAGCTAAATTTTTAAAGCACGTTTGTGCCCTCGCCAATAGCAATCCCAACAACAACGCCTATATTCTAATCGGAGTTGAAGACCAGAACAATGAAGTCGTTGGGGTAGATTTTTTTGACGATAGCCGCATACAAAATCTGGTCAACGCTTACCTCAATCATCCACCCCAGATCATTTATGAAAACATTTTATTTCCAGCCCTCCCTCCCGGTAAGGTAGTTGGGTTGGTGACCATCCGTTCTCTGGGAGCAGTTTGCTCGTTGCGCAAAAACATATGGAAATACTGGGGAGGTACGGTGTTCATACGCGAGGGCAGCATCAGCTTGCCCAAAGACACCGGTGTCGTATTGCCGGATATCAATACCCCCGTGGTTAGCTCAATTGAGCTACAAGCGCAAAACAGTATTGGGCTCACACTTGATGGTGTTATGGACTTTATGGTGTACCGACATAAAGACCTCGAATGCCACTACAAGGTGTTTGTCGAGCAGTTTGTGGTCTGTTGGGCAGGAATCCCGAAGACCGTCAAAGGAATCACCTATTACTCCAGGGTTGATATCGAGATGATTACCGAACAAGTCAAGTTGTTTTATTCGGCTCTGGACGAGGTGGAGATTGCTGCTGAAGAAAATTCCTTGACTATTACGGAGTACGTGCGCTTGGGATTAGGGCCTCAGAAAAAATATTTTCCTTTTGAGATTACCCGATTGCAATTTTCAAATAATGGACGCTACACCCTGTTGTCTGATTTGATTTTTCAGCCACCTAAATACAATAAAAAGACGCTGTTACACCTGCAAAATACCTCACTTCAGTTGGTGCGCAAGGTAGAAAAGGGAGTAAATTTTTCTCCTTTGGAATTGGAAGAGTTATCGGCTGTTCCAGAAATACTGTTGCTGTGCTATCTCAATGAGCTCCCTGGAGTATTGGAGTTGATGGAGCAGGCCAAAGATTTGCTGCGCCCAGATCACCCTAAAGTTTACGCCGCTATGAAAGAGGCATTGAGGATTTTGCGCAAAGTCAAGTACAATCAATAATTGCTCAAGTCAGCTTGAGTAGGTAGCGCAGCAATCGCCCCAAATTTTTGGGTGGTAAACGCACCCGCCTGATTGGCTTTAGCTACCATTTTGAGCAGCTGTTCCTCTTGGTGCAATGTTTCTTTTGGCGCGGTAGTTTCTGCCAATTGTTGAAGCAAACAACCGATAAAGGCATCTCCCGCACCAGTGGTGTCCACTGCTTGAGCGGGGACAGAAGCCACTAAAACAGCACGGGTTGGGGTACTTACCCAGGTGCCTTCAGCTCCCAGGGTGACACAAATAACCGGGCATCCTAGTTGATGCAGGTAGGCACATGCTTCTGGCAAATCATTTTTACCGGACAAAAGCAAGGCTTCCTCGTGGCTGAATTTACACAAGTCAGCCACGGCGATATACGGATGACATTTTGTTACAAACGTTTCTTCGTTGTTCTTCCACAAGTCTGTGCGAAAATTTGGGTCAAAACATATAGTAGATCCTCCTTGTTTTGCATCGCTCAGGTAACGCCCATAAGCCTCTTCGAGGGAGCCCCCTAAAAAAGAGGTCGCCGCACCGAAGTGAACAATTACTTGGTTTAATTGTTTACCCAGACTTGATTGATAAGTCAGTGTTTTGTCTGCACCTCGGGAAAATACAAAATCGCGTTCTCCATCAGCAGCAATGGACACAAAGGCTAGGGTAGTAAAGTTCTGATTTCTTTGGGCCTCTGATGTATCCACCCCGTGAAGATGGAGCGTGTCTACTAAAAACTGGCCAAATGCATCCTGTCCTACAGCGCCAACAAAAACAGCAGAGCCTCCAAGCTTGCTGATGGCACAGGCCACATTGGCTGGGGCACCACCCGCTTTTTTGGTGAATTGTACGGCTTGGGTGAGGTCTTTTCCTTGGTTTTCGGCAACAAAATCAATCAGGAGCTCCCCGATGCAATAAACCTTTTTCATCTGTTTTGCTTTGAGGTCCAAAGAAAAACAAACCCGATGGCTTTACCAATAGTGGGTTTGTGATATTTCTCTGTTAATTCGCATCGCTTTACAGTCGTCTAATTTTGAAAATTCCGATTTTTGCACAAAGTTGGACTATGAATACTTGGGTTGTTGGGGATATTCACGGGGGTTTACGCGCCTTGACGCAGTTGCTAGCTCGACCAGAGATCGGACCAGATGATCGGCTCGTTTTTTTAGGGGATTATGTCGATGGCTGGTCTCAAAACAGCGATACAATCGACTATTTAATCGAATTACAGGCGAAAAGAACCATAATCACCCTCAAGGGCAACCACGATGATTTATGCCGCAAGTGGTTGGAAACCAAAAAGACTAATCCGCTTTGGTTGGGTCATGGAGGGGCGGCCACAGTAAAAGACTACACGGAAAAAGCAGACAACGCACTGGAGCAAAAACACTTAGCGTTTTTTAACAACCTACCCACTCATTGGATAGATGATCAAAACCGATTATTTGTCCATGCTGGTTTTACTCATGTAAAAGGCGTGGAGCAAGAATACTTTAGCGATTTGTTGTTTTGGGATCGAAGCCTATGGGAACTGGCTCTGGCCGTCAAATTTCGTTTGACACCTGAGGATGCAGACTACCCCCAAAGACTCTTACAATATCGAGAGATCTACATCGGTCATACACCGGTTACGCGTATTGGATATACGGAGCCTGTGCGTGCCGCCAATGTGTGGAACGTCGATACCGGGGCCGCTTTTCGCGGCCCCCTCACTGCCTTTTGCGTGGAAACACAAAGCTGGATACAATCCGATCCGGTTTACCAGTTTTACCCAGGAGAAATAGGTCGAAATTAAGCGTCTAAATCAAAGTGTATTCCTTGAGCGAGCGGAAGTTCTGTGCTGTAGTTGATGGTGTTGGTCTGTCGACGCATATACACTTTCCAAGCGTCAGATCCTGATTCTCGTCCCCCTCCGGTTTCTTTTTCTCCACCAAATGCTCCCCCGATCTCCGCTCCAGAGGTGCCGATATTCACATTGGCAATACCGCAATCAGAGCCGGCCGCACTCAGGAAAAGTTCCGCCTCACGCATATTTAATGTCATTACTGCAGAGGAAAGTCCCTGAGGCACCGCGTTTTGTATTGCTATGGCTTGATCTATGCTGCCTGTATAGCTCATCAGGTATAAAATGGGGGCAAATGTTTCTTGTTGTACCATCTCATAATGAGGCTCTGCCTCCACAATAGCTGGCGCCACATAGCACCCACTCTCGTATCCTTCCCCGCTGAGCACTCCACCGGGCACCAACAAAGATCCTCCCTCAGCGACTACATAGGCGAGTGTTTTTTCATAAGCAGCCACTGCTTGTTTGTCGATCAGCGGCCCCATGTGGTTGCGCGCATCGAGTGGATTGCCAATGCGTATTTGCCCATAGGCTTTAACCAAGGCTTCCTTTACTTGGTCATATATATCTTGGTGAATAATCAGTCTTCTGGTCGAAGTACATCGCTGACCTGCAGTGCCTACGGCCCCAAATACAGCTCCGATAACCGTCATTTTTAGATCAGCGCTCGGCGTGACAATAATCGCATTGTTTCCCCCTAATTCTAGTAAGGAGCGCCCGAGTCTTTGCGCTACAGCGGCACCTACTATTTTTCCCATGCGCACAGAGCCCGTAGCAGATATGAGCGGTATTTGGTGGTTTTCAGTCATCCAAGCACCTACCCGCGCATCGCCATTAATCAAACAAGAAATGCCCTCAGGCAAACCTTCTTTTTTCAGCACTTCTGCGATGATATTTTGACAAGCAATACCACACAGCGGAGCCTTTTCAGAGGGCTTCCAAATGCATACATCTCCACAAACCCAAGCTAGGGCCGTGTTCCAGGCCCATACGGCCACGGGAAAATTAAAGGCCGAGATGATCCCCACAATACCTAACGGATGGTATTGTTCATACATGCGGTGTTTGGGCCTCTCAGAGTGCATGGTCAATCCGTGGAGTTGACGCGACAAGCCCACGGCAAAATCACAGATATCGATCATTTCTTGTACTTCCCCTAACCCTTCTTGGTAGGACTTGCCCATCTCATAGGAGACTAAAGCACCGAGTACTTCTTTTTTTTCGCGCAGCGCCATGCCGAATTGACGCACAACCTCACCTCTTTTTGGGGCAGGTATTTGTCTCCATGCCACAAATGCGCGCTGGGCAGTTTCCACTACGTGGTTCATTTGCCCCTGGGTGGTCACACTCACTTGAGCGATCGGAGCCCCGTTTACGGGAGAATAGCTAGTAAGCACTTCGTTACTGGTGTGTTGGTCACTGCCCGTCGAAGTACCAGGGTTTACTGAGGCTATGCCCAACTGGGATAACATATCGGAAACAGAAGGGATATTTTGCATTTTTATAACTTATTAGGGTGTAAATGTTGTATTTATCAAATATAATCGATTTCATCCACTTTTTCAGCGATAAAGTCCCAAGCCTCCAAAAGGGATTGGCCTGCTGATTTGATCGGTTCATATAGTTTTGAAGGGCCTTCTTGTTCTTGGCTGACCCATTGATCTAGGGGGCTGTGCTCTGCGAGGTAGGCCAGCAATAAAGCGAGTAACCCCACCGTTTTTAACCCTCCGAAAAGCACCCCAAAGATCTTGTTGATACCGCCCAAAAGCATCAGAGAAGCTATTTTAGTCAATGCTTTTGCCAGCAAATGAGTGATCAATAATAGCGCCAAAAAGGTGAGCACAAACGAGGCGGTTTTGGTGGCATTTTCCGACCAAGACACATAAGGCTTTAGTTGATCAGCTGTCCAGTCAGAGAAGTGTAAAGCGCCGTATATCCCTATGGCCCAGGCCAATATCCCAAACAATTCGACAATCAGGCCGTTTTTAAATCCTCGATAGGCTCCGTATAGCACGATAAGTCCCAGTACAATGTCTAAGATTAACATAGTGGTCGTTTTGACCAAAGATACATTTTTGGGCTATCTTTGCGCCCATGTCAAGAGACCCTGAATTAAAAGCAAAATGGGAGTTGCTGGTCAGCTCATTATCCGATCGATTTTCGGACGGAGACCCGTTGGACCTGGATGCAATTATCTATTTGGTCGGTCTACAAGAACTGGGTAAATACCACCAAAAATTTCAAAAAGACGAAAAGGTAAATCTGATGCATGTCGGGATCTGTCGGGTGTTGGAGCCCTATGGATTTTACGCCTTTGATTTTGTAGACGACCAAGGGTGGCCCCACTACCAGGTTGTTAAGCCCTTGCCTCCACTGAAGGCTGGGGAACAAACCTTACTCATGAAAGAAGCCCTGGTGCAGTATTTTCAAGAAAGAGATTTTTTTGAGGATTAGTCCAGCTTGTCCGTGAGTGCTTTAAATACTTTTTTAGGGGATTCGCCTCCGTAAAGAATGCGGTATACAGCGCAGGCTATAGGAGCTTTTTCATGCGCCCCTTTGCACTCGATCAATTTATAAGCGCTTTTTGATGCGTAATACCCCTCAGCGACCATACTCATCTCAGCCATAGCGCTTTTTACCGTATACCCTTTACCGATCATATTGCCAAACATACGGTTGCGGCTAAACACGGAGTAACCGGTGACCAATAGGTCTCCTAAATAGGCGGATTGATTGATATTTCGCTTGAGTTTGTGTACGGATTTGATGATTTTTTTCATCTCGCGGATGGCATTGCTCATCAGAACAGCCTGGAAATTATCTCCGTATCCCAAACCGTGGGCAATCCCCGCGGCCAAGGCATAAATATTTTTAAATACGGCGGCGTACTCTGTGCCGATGACATCTCTAGACACTTGAGTTTTGATGTAATTATTGGCCAGAAGCCCGGCCATGGCTCGGCCATTTTTTAGATCTAAACACGCAATGGTCAAATAGGACAGCCGCTCAAGAGCGACTTCCTCTGCGTGGCAAGGACCCGTGATCACCCCGATATTTTTCATCGGCACGCCCATCACCTGGTTGAGGTGCTCACCGACAATCAATTCAGTTTCTGGAATAATTCCTTTAACGGCGGAGAAAAAGACCTTGTCTTGATAAGGGACCGTCAATGCGCCAAACGCTTGGTTTAAGAACGCGGAAGGAATGGCAATCACCAATAAGTTACACGCGCCAACCACTTCGTTGATGTCGCTGCTCATGCGAAGCAGGTTTAAAGGCAGGTCTATGGAGCTCACATAACGCGGGTTGTTGCCGAAGCGCTCAATAGATTCGATGTGGTCAGGATTGCGCACGTACCAATGGACTGTATGCCCATTGTCGGTTAATATTTTGACCAGAGCAGTGGCCCAACTTCCAGCGCCTAAAACGCCGATTATTTTTTTAGGGGCTGCCATTACAGCGTTCTCAAGTACTCCAAAACGGCTAGAGCTTCAGGCTCAGTCAAGTTTTGGTTGATCATCATGGCGTTGTTGTATTCTTTGAGTAAGGCTTTCGCTATAGGATCTTTTTGGAGCATTTCCTGGGTGTTGAGCAACAGGTTAGCTACCCATTCTGGGCTTCTGCGCGCTAAAGTTCCCTGTACTGCAGGACCGATCATTCGTTGACCTACTTCATGGCACATGGTGCATTTACTTTCAAAAATATCTTGACCTAGAGCTGCTTTCTTGGCATCTACCTCGGCGCTGAAGGTAACCTTTTTGATGGGGCCTATACCTTTATTGGATAGATCAACAGGGGTTTGCGCTA
>DFSJ01000061.1:22977-23958 GCA_002378585.1 Flavobacteriaceae bacterium UBA3440
CTGCTTCTTCTTTTTTTCCTCCCGAGCATGAAAGCGTCAATGCTGCGGCCAGTCCGAATAATAACAATCGATTCATCAGTGTACTATTTAGTTTCACGAATGTAGCAAAAACACCGGCAACAATCCAAGTCACGTGAAATTTGACATCGAAAAAACATATATGTTCTCTTAAACTTTCCAGCGGTCTGCTTGGGTCGCTTGCTGCGCTAGCGCGTGATTAAGTTCCGTTTTTAGCTGCGCAGTCAACTCGGCAACAGAGACTGTTTTGTCGATGGAGGCCACCCCCTGACCCGCTGACCAAATGGTTTTCCATGCCTTAGCTTCGTGATCCAATTCTTTTCCAAAGTCTACTTTGTGATCGGCTTTTAAGGCCTCGCCTTCTAAGCCAGCAGCAGCTAGTGAAGGCCCCAAAAAGTTGGCGTGTACTCCTGATACAGCAGCGGTATACACAATATCATTGGCCCCTGCGCGCTCAATCATGGTTTGGTATTCTGTTGGGGCGTTGCTTTCTCGGGTATTGATAAACCGCGTACCCATATAGGCTAGATCAGCCCCCATTTGTAACGCGGCAGCTATATCGATCCCTGTAGAAATACAACCAGCCAGTAAAATGGTTTTGTTAAACACCTGCTTTACTTCTGCCATCAGAGCTAGGGGATTCAGGTTACCGGCGTGACCGCCAGCACCGGCACTCACCAAAATGAGTCCATCCACGCCAGCTTCAGCCGCTTTTTCTGCATGCCTCTTTTTAATGATGTCGTGGTAGACCAATCCGCCATAAGCATGAACAGCGTCGACCAAATCCGAAACGGCACCGAGCGAGGTGATAATCAGTGGGACCTGGTGTTTGATACATACTTGAAGATCGGCCAATAAACGAGGATTGGTGGGGTGTACAATTAAATTGACCCCAAATGGTGCGGGTTTTTGACCTGTACGCGCTTCAAAATCCGCCAACGCTTGTTTGATTTCAACAACCCA
>DFSJ01000135.1:0-197 GCA_002378585.1 Flavobacteriaceae bacterium UBA3440
ACCTCATAGGTTTTGAGGTAACCGCCCCACGTATTTACCTCAACTACCCCAGGAATTCCAGACAATTCCCTTCTCACTAACCAATCTTGTATGCTGCGGAGTTCGGTGAGGGAGTATTTGTTTTTGTGGGCTTGGTCAACCGATAAAGTGTATTGATAAATTTCACCTAAACCTGTTGTGATAGGTCCCATAAACGG
>DFSJ01000135.1:498-8984 GCA_002378585.1 Flavobacteriaceae bacterium UBA3440
ATTTTTTCGGCGATAAGTTGTCTCGGCAAATAAGTGCCTAATGCGTCATCAAATACCACCGTAACCACAGACAGTCCAAACTTGGACACAGAACGTATTTCGTGTACACCTGGAAGATTGGCCATTTCGAGTTCAACCGGATAGGTCAGGTACCGTTCCACGTCCTCCGTGGACAAGCTTCGGGATGTCGTAATGATTTGAACTTGATTGTTGGTGATATCCGGTACAGCGCCAACTGAAAGTTGACTCAGGGCGTATAACCCGTAAAACGCCATAATGGCGGTGCCTAACAAAACCACTAACTTGTGGTTCAGGGCATAGCGAATGATTTGGTCCATAGTCGTATTCCTACAAATATAACAAACACCTTCCTAGGGAATTACCCTACAGCGTGATTGTAATTTAGACCAAGAACAAATAATGTGGTTTAATCCAAATGGTAGATCTCCATGATGTTTTCCAGGATGCGTTCAAAATCAATGCCCAAATCGATCAGTCTACCGGTATGTACATCAAACACCCAACCGTATACTTTTAATCCGCGTTCTCTGTAGGCCTTTTGAACGGCTGCTGTTTTGATCAGATTGACGCATTGTTCCTGAACATTGAGTTCTACCAGTCTTTTGTAGCGGTCTTGTTCGTGTTCAATGTTATTGAGTTCGTGTTTGTGGATTCGATACACATCTCGAATATTGCGCAACCAAGGGTTAAGTATTCCCATGTCTGCAGATTGCATAGCTGCTTGCACACCCCCACAACCGTAGTGTCCACAAACCACTATCTTACTCACTTTTAAATACTTAACTGCGTAGTTGATCACAGACATCGCATTCAGGTCAATGGAAATCACCATATTGGCGATGTTTCTGTGGACAAAAATCTCTCCCGGCTCAGCACCCATCAATTCTTCGGCAGATACCCGAGAATCTGAGCAACCTATGTACAGCAAATCAGGATTTTGACCAGAACCTAATCGATCAAAGTATCCAGGTTCTCCCTGTAATTTTTGTTCGATCCATGCTTGATTATTTTTAAAAACGGTAGATATATCCATAGGGTAGGTACTTGCGGTAAAGAAACAAAAAATAACGAATTATTGTGATAGCTCAGGGTGAATAGAACTCATTTTATGTTACTTTTGTATAGCATTTAAACAAAAACATTAAACAAATGGCGGCTACCAAATCCAAAAAATCAGCACCTTCAGCTCAGGATCTAATTTCTGCATACATGCACGCCCAACTAGATGGTTCAAAACCGTGCACCAATGTGTATCAGTTTTGTCAAATTGCTGGATGTAGTGAGGCAGACTTTTACGCACAATTCAGCGATCTAGCCCATCTAAAATCGTCGATTTGGGAGGCATTTATGGGACAAGCCAGTGATTTGGTAGCGCAAAGCTCTGATTTTCAGCAAGCGCCAGCTCAAGAAAAAGCATTAAGTCTGTTATTTACCCTGTTTGAGGTGATGACAGCCAACAGAACGTACATCCTCCACAGTGCGGAAGCATTTAAGTCCGACCTTGCTTCTTGGGGGGACCTCAAAGGATTTAGAACGCAATACAAAGCGTGGGCCAAAGAACATCTTTCCAGAACTCAGCAGGGACCTAAAGCAATCGCTCAACTTCAAAGTGCGGGTACTGAAGAAGCCTTTTGGATTCAGTTTATGCTCTTATTCCAATATTGGGTCAAGGATCGTTCCAAAGGATTTGAAAAAACAGACATATTGATTGAAAAATCAACGGCCACTTTTTTTGAGTTATTCATGGATCGACCCAACAGTAACTTATTTGACCTAGGCAAATACCTCATCAAGGACTTCATAGCTCATTAAGCCATGAAATCGATCAATTCTATCCCCACGTCAAAAATTGCACGTGCCAAGACCCTATTGAAGACGGGTGTCCAAGTTGGCGGAAACTATACAGTGCACTACACCAAAAAAATACTCGGACAAGACGTATCTCAAAATGACTTGGACAAAGAGAATGCTTCGGCTATTTACGATGGTCTGAAAACGATGAAGGGAAGTGCCCTGAAGGTGGCCCAAATGTTGAGCATGGAAAAAAACATGCTCCCCGAAGCCTACTACGACCAGTTTTCCCTAGCTCAATTTTCCGTCCCTCCGCTCTCCTACCCCTTGGTACAAAAAAGCTTTAAGCGATCCATGGGGCAAAGCCCTGAAGTATTGTTTGATCGATTTGAACGCGAAGCGGCGCATGCGGCTAGCATTGGCCAGGTGCATAAAGCCTACAAGGATGGTCATGCCTATGCGGTAAAAATTCAATACCCAGGAGTGGCCGAGAGTATTGTATCAGACCTTAAATTGGTTAAGCCTGTAGCGCTTAAGATGTTTAACATCAATGCCAAGGATTCAGAAAAATACTTTCAAGAGGTTCAAGACAAATTGTTAGAAGAGACTGACTACCAGCTGGAATTGGAACAAAGCCAAGCCATTGCTCAATCCTGTGCAGGATTGGACAACGTTCGTTTTCCTAGCTACTATCGATCGCTTTCCAGTGATCGTATCCTAACCATGGATTGGATGGAAGGACAGCACATTCAAACATTTGCTAAAGCCCATAGAGGAACGGAGTTAGCGCATCGAGTGGGCCAGTCCCTTTGGGATTTCTATATGTATCAAATGCACTTATTGAAAAAAGTACATGCAGATCCACATCCGGGAAATTTCTTGGTAGACGTCGAAAATAGGTTAGTGCCGATTGATTTTGGCTGCATGAAACAGGTACCTGAAAATTTCTACACCCCCTATTTTGCCCTAGCTACCGCTGAAGCCCAAAATGACCGCGGCGTATTTGACGCCTTGCTTTGGGATTTGGAAATCTTAGTGCCGAGCGATGATCAAGCCACCATAAAATATGTTTCCGACCTTTTTCACGAATTGCTTAGCTTATTCACACAACCGTTTCAACGAGATCAATTTGATTTTTCTAATCCAGATTTTTGGGAGGCAATTGGTGCGCTTAGCAAGCGTTTAAGCAGTGACCAAACCATCAGAAAAATGAATGGAAACAGAGGCTCCAAGCATTTCCTATACATCAATCGCACCTTTTACGGTTTGTATAATTTGTTGTTTGATCTAGGTGCTCGGGTTGACACTAAAAGTTTTGCCCGGTATATGAACTAGATTTTCTCATAGGGCATTCGTTGAACCAGTGCAGGTAAAGCATAGCCATCCAATCCATTGATAGTCATGGTTTGTGCTTGATCGAGCTGAAGCCATCCGTCCGAAGCCACTACCTGGGAGTCCGCGTATAAGTGCTCTACTTGACCCACCACGAGGATAGTCCCATTTTCCTTGATTTCGTAGTGATTTAAGTATTTCATACCCATTTGAACCGGGGATTCGGCTACATAAGGTGCGGCAAATCCGTCCTTCATTTCAGCACACAATCCAGTAGCCTCAAACTCTGAGACATCCTCTGGAAACTTTAAACTCGTTTGGTGAGCTGCTTCTAGAATAGGAAGATGAATATGGTTGATGGTGTATATACCTGTCGCTAATATATTGCTCCAGGTATGACGAGGTACGGTGGCCGGCCTGAGCAAGAATCCAAATACAGCTGGCTGGCTTCCCATATGGATCACAGAACTAAAAACAGCCAGATTGTCCTGCCCTTTAGGGGATCTCGTTCCGATCAGGTTGGCAGATTTATACCCGGATGCAGAATTGATTAAATGGATCCTGTATTTAGCATCCATCTGGGCTAGGTCATTGCTCGACCAGTGAATCTTCTCGGTCATAATGGGCATAGGCATTTAAGGCCTTTTCTAAATCATTTACCTGTCCCACATAGCGCACTTGGGGATGAGTGAGTACGGAAGGGATTTCTTGAACAATGTCTCCAGAAATCCACAATTGTCTTTGTGGTTGATTGAGTAAGACTTCGCTGAGCTGCGCAAAATACTGTGCCGTGCTGGAGGGTCGCATACTGTGCGACATGTGCGTGTAATAAATGACTTCTTTGGGAAGCGCATTAAATTTGGCCAGTGCAGATACAGGTACCGAAGGACCGAGCATAACGGATTGAACACCCTTGGCCAGCGCGAGATAGTAGGCAAAATACAAGCCGATCTCATGGATCTCATTTTCTGGCAAAAAGAAAAATACCAGTACCGAGGTGGTTTTTGATTTTTTTCCTTCAAGCGGAGCCAGTTGAAGCAGCAGACGCTCCTTGATCAATTGAACCACAAAGTGTTCTTGGGTGATATCTACCGTGTTGGTCTGCCACAGTGTTCCTATTTTCTGTAATAGAGGAACAAAGTATTGGCTAAATACCACAGAAAATGAATGCTGTTGGAGCAACTCTTCATAAAGCTCCAGGAACCTGATGCGGTCGTAGCCGATACAGCTCAGCATCAGTTCATCTATGTAATAATCTTCGGGGTGTTTTTCCGTTACCTCTTTGTGCACCCACTCAAAAACCTGTTGCTGAGAGGCCTCGGCAATTTTGGAAATCTTATGTCCATGCTGCAACAAAAATCGTACGTTGAGCAATTTTTGAAGTTGTGACAAATCGTACTGACGCAGATTGGTGTCTGTGCGCTCTGGGGTTAACAAGCCATAGCGTTTTTCCCACATCCTCAAGGCCGGGGTTTTTATGCCAGAGATGGAGGAAAGGTCCCCAATGGTGAAACGCACTAATGTGTAATCGATTAACGACATAAGAATTAATTTAAAATAGATGCTGCAGCCTTGTGTGCTTGCAGAAAACGTTCGCGGGCCATTTTGTGGTCTACGATAGGCTTAGGGTACGTGAATTCCTGATATTCAGGCACCCATCGGCGGATGTATTTATGGTCTTGATCAAATTTCTTAATCTGTTCTTCGGGATTGAAAATTCTAAAATAGGGAGCTGCATCAATGCCGCTTCCGGCTACCCATTGCCAATTTCCCACATTGCTGGACAATTCAAAATCAAAGAGTTTTTGGGCAAAATAGGCCTCTCCCCAACGCCAATCAATCAATAAATGTTTGACCAGAAAACTCCCGACCAACATACGCACTCTGTTGTGCATAAATCCGGTAGCATTGAGTTCCCTCATACCTGCATCTACTAGTGGATAACCTGTTTTTCCTTGACACCATGCCGTGAATTCCTCTTGATTGTTGCGCCAGGCGATGCGATCAAAAACTGGTTTGTACGAATTTTGCACTGTATGGGGGAAATGCCACAAAAGCATCATCATAAACTCCCGCCAAATCAATTCTTTGAGGTAGGTGTTTTCCTCACTCACTAGCGCCTTGCGCACCAAGGAACGTACACTAATCGTGCCAAACCTAAGATGAACTCCTACTTTAGTGGTAGCATCGAGGAATGGGAAGTTTCTGGTTTGCGCATAATCGGCAATTCGTTGGTCTTCAGTAAGTGCTTGGGGTGCTTGAATGATCGAGGAAGTAAATCCCATTTGTGCCAAATCGACCATCTGCTTTTTTAAACGCAAACCTTGGTGTAGGTTTTCTTCACTTGGATATCTCGTGGGTGTTTTGTGGTCCATTTTAGCTAGCCACGCTTTGCTAAATGGCGTGTAGACTAAATAGGGCGTTCCATCGGATTTGACCACCTGTTGGGGCTCAAAAATTACCTGGTCCTGGTGGGTGTGGAAGGCAATTCCTTTTGCTTCAGCCCATCGGGCTATTTTTTCATCTCTTTGGCGTGCATAGGGCTCATAATCTCTGTTGGTGTGTATTTCCCCTACCAAATAGGTGGAGGAAAGCTCTTCAAAAACAGTTTCTACAGCGCCGTAAAACACCTGAATACCCGTGCCCATTTCGAACCATTGGGCATCCATTCTATTTAATTGGGACCAAATAAATCCAACTCTGTGGTCGTCTTTGGGTAATTCATCGAGAATACAGGGGTCAAAAATAAAAATAGGCATCACCCGTTTGCCACTGCTTAAGGCACGAAAAAGACCGTGGTTGTCTTCCAACCTCAAATCTCTTCGAAACCAAAACAGGGCAATAGACTCTTTCATTATCCTAGATTTAAGCGAGACATTCCTCCATCCACTCCTAGCACTTGACCTGTGGTCCAAGAAGCCTGATCGCTGAGTAAAAAAGCGGCGGTTTGGGCGATTTGATCGGCCGTACCCACTGATTTTAGCGGATGCCTAAGCGCTGCATTTTCCATTTTCTGTTCGTTGTTGAGGAACTTATTGGCCAGTGGAGTGTCGGTCAAAGAGGGAGCAACAACGTTAACCCGTATTTTGGGTGCCAATTCCGCGGCTAGTGCTCTAGCAAAACCTTCAACAGCCCCTTTGGCCGCAGCGACGGATGTGTGAAAGGGCATTCCCACAGAGACGGCTACCGTACTAAACAAAACGATACTCGCGGCCTCGGACTTCTTGAGTTTGGGTAAGACACTTTGCAATACGCGCACCATAGCCAAGAAATTCACTTCCATATCCTGGGCAAATGTCTCCGGTTTCAATCCAGAGAAAGGTCTTAGGTTAATACTGCCTGGTGCGTAGACAAACCCATCTAAATGTTCGGGTAATTGAGTTACATCCAATTGGTCAGCACACGCGTCAAATGCGATATGAGTACATCGCACATCGCTCAGTGCCTCAGAAGATCTCGAGGCAACCCAAACACGGTGTTCTTGGGCCAACAGTTTAACTAGAGCCAATCCAATTCCTGAACTTCCTCCTACAATGAATATGTTTTTCATCTCTTATCCGTGTATGTGCCAAATAGGCTGTTTAGTTTTTCTGTGCGGTAATCAAATATTCCTTGAAGTTGTCTGCGCACAAATACCGCATGAGCCAATTGACCTAAAGGTCCCATGGGAAGTTTATAATGCACCCAATCCTCCATCTCCACACCGCCCTCAATAGGATGTAAAAAATGTTTGTGGTGCCAAAATGCATATGGACCAAAACGCTGCTCATCGACAAAAAATTGACCAGGAGCCACGTGGGTGATCTCTGTCACCCAATTTAATTTCAACCCCAACAAGGGCTTTACCGTATAGCGAATAATTTGTCCTGCATAAACCTTTCGGTCAGCACCAGACAAAATATCGAACCCCATGTAGGTGGGTGTAATTTCTCTAAGATTTTTCGGATCGGAAAAAAATGCCCAAGCCTCTGCAACAGAAATGGGTAGTTTTTGTTTCGTGTGTAG
Source organism: Flavobacteriaceae bacterium UBA3440 (assembly GCA_002378585.1). Taxonomy (GTDB): domain Bacteria; phylum Bacteroidota; class Bacteroidia; order Flavobacteriales; family Flavobacteriaceae; genus MAG-120531. The sequence goes on from DFSJ01000135.1 coordinate 7,648, forward strand.
TTCGTACATATCAGTTAACTTGAAACAAAAATACACTTTTGTTTAACAGTTTTATAAAATTGTTAAACAAATTAATATCTTTGTGGGTATGGAACAAGCTGCCATTTTTAGAAAAGAACACTTTAACGCCGCTCACAGGCTACACAACCCAGCCTGGGATGCACAAAAAAATCAAGAAGTGTTTGGTTTATGCAACAACCCGAATTTTCACGGCCACAATTATGAATTAATTGTGTGCGTTAAAGGACCTATAGATCCTGAAACTGGGTATGTAATAGATACCAAAGCGTTGTCTGATCTAATCAAAAAAGAGGTGACCGACAAGCTCGATCACAAAAACCTCAATCTTGACGTGCCAGAGTTTGGCCAGCTTAATCCAACTGCAGAAAATATAGCTCGGGTCATTTATCAGTGGCTCAAACCCCATATGAAAACCGAGCAGTCATGGAGTCTTACACTCTACGAAACACCCAGAAACTATGTTCAATACCCTGTCTAAACATCAAATCGACCTAGAAGACGAATTAGGCGATGCCCATTCAGCCACCAGCATTGAGACCCCGATGCGCGCAGACGCATTTGTCAAAAGCGACGAACAAAAAAAATTAGAAATCGCTGAGTTATTTGCCCAAATCATGGAAGTGATGGGGATGGATCTTACGGATGATTCACTTAGGGGCACCCCTAAACGAGTGGCCAAGATGTATGTAGAGGAACTTTTTGGTGGGTTAAACCCTAAAAACAAGCCAGCGATGACCTTGTTTGAAAATAAGTTTCAATACAACCAAATGTTGGTCGAAAAAAACATCAGTTTCTACTCGAATTGCGAGCACCACTTTGTCCCCATTTTTGGCAAAGCACACGTTGCGTACCGTTCCAACGGCAAAGTAATTGGCCTGTCAAAACTAAACCGAATAGTACAGTACTACGCTGCAAGACCTCAGGTTCAAGAGCGCTTAACCAATCAAATAGGTCAAGAACTCATCGAAGTTTTGGGAACAACCGACGTAGCGGTGATCATGGACGCCAAGCATTTGTGCGTTTCCTCACGCGGAGTTAAAGATGATGCATCATCAACAGTTACTGTATTCTACAGCGGAATGTTCAACAAGCCAGAAAAAATGGCTGAGTTGCACCAATACATCAACAAGGACTAAAACTTTTGCGCAATTCTGCCCAAAAAACGATTGCTAAGGGTAATCTACCTCAAAAAACCTGTCCCGCTTGTCAACGACCCTTTTCCTGGCGTAAGAAATGGGAACGAGACTGGGACAGGGTAATTTATTGCAGCGATGCATGTCGAAAAAAAGGGAAATGAACACAGCAATAATTTGGTA
>DFSJ01000069.1:0-286 GCA_002378585.1 Flavobacteriaceae bacterium UBA3440
GCGGTGATTGAAAAAATCAGGGCCTACAGAAAGGCCACCCAACATCCGGTTTGTTTCACCCTGGATGCAGGGGCCAACGTGCATGTGCTTTACCCAAAATCGATCAGCAAAACTGTTTTGCAATGGATTCAGGATGAACTCGTTGTGTATTGCGAAAAGGAATCGTACATTTGTGATTCGGTAGGCCGTGGAAGCTCACCGATAAACGGATGAAAGGACCTCTATTTTACGCAAAAATTTTGCTCTTTGGAGAGTACGGAATCATCAAAGATTCTAAAGGCCTCTC
>DFSJ01000069.1:612-915 GCA_002378585.1 Flavobacteriaceae bacterium UBA3440
AAAGCTTGCTAAATACGCCCATCACCTAGCTGAGGTGCGTGCCCAAGACCCTGAATTAATGCCGATAGATACCGACCAGTTGTTGGCAGACGTCGCACAGGGACTTTATTTTGACAGTTCCATCCCTCAGGGATACGGCATCGGAAGCTCTGGCGCCCTAGTGGCTGCCATTTACAGCCAGTACGCCTTGGATCGAATTACTGTTTTGGAAAACTTAACGGCTGAAAAGCTTTTGGCTTTAAAGGCTTTGTTCGGTCGTATGGAATCCTTTTTTCACGGCAAATCCTCTGGTCTTGACCCCTT
>DFSJ01000069.1:1236-3856 GCA_002378585.1 Flavobacteriaceae bacterium UBA3440
TCGACCTCTATTCCTCACCAAAATGGTCAAGGCAAGGGGGGTGTCTTCTTAATCGACAGTGGTCAAGTAGGGGAAACTGCTCCTATGGTTCAGTTATTTATGGAGCAGATGAAAAACGATGGATTCAGATCCATGCTTAAAGATCAATTCATCAAGCATACCGACGCTTGTGTGGAAGATTTTATCAGCGGCAATGTTTCTTCTCTGTTCAAAAACATCAAAGCGCTTTCTTCCGTAGTTATTCAGCATTTTACACCTATGATTCCACAAGAGTTTCACCAGGTGTGGAAAAATGGACTACAGACCAACGACTACTACCTCAAACTTTGTGGCTCAGGCGGTGGTGGATATATTCTGGGATTTGCCCCAGACTTAGATAAGGCAAGAGCAGCACTCAAGCCTTACAATTTAGAAGTCGTCTACCAATTTTAATTTGACCGGATGAGACGATCGCTCAAAAGGATCGCCCTCAAGAGTTTTGCCGTATTCTCCCTACTGCGTTTGCAAAATATCTCCTTGATTATACTGGCTCAGTATTTATGTGCGGCCTTTATTTTTGCCCCACAGCGGAGTATCGCCCAAATTTTATTGGATACCAACGTTATTTTCTTGATTCTAGCCTCGGCGTTGACCATAGCCTCCGGATACATCATCAATGCTTTTTACGATCAAGAAAAGGATTTAATCAACAAGCCGTACGTCACCATGTTGGGACGTCACCTACCACAACGCCATAAGATTTCCGCGTATTTTGTGCTTAATTTTACGGCAGTTGTGTTGAGCAGCGCAGTGTCTTTCCGTGCCGTACTTTTTTTTTCAGCCTATATCTTTTCCCTTTGGCTGTATTCGCATAAACTTAAACGCATTCCGTTGGTGGGAAACATCGCCTGGTCGGTGCTTACCCTCACCCCATTTTTAGGTCTATTTCTATATTTCAGCAGCACAGATGCCCATATTTGGTTGCACGCCTCGTTCTTGTTTTTGGTGTTTTGGGCACTGGCCATGATCAAAGACTTGCGCAATCTGCCAGGTGACCTTAGTCAGAATTACGCTACCTGGCCTTTGGTCCACGGAGTCAGTTCCGCAAAGTGCTGGATCAGTGGATTGTTAATCGCCACCTGGATGCCAGCTACTTGGCTATGGACATCAGGGGCCGTGGGACTGATGGGGTATTACTTTTTGTTCTCGATGGTCGCCGTTTTTCCCTTGTTATGGATAATTTGGCGCGCTCAGTCTGCCCCAGCCTATCAAAAAGCGTATAATCTACTCAAATTAGTCATCGCCCTAGGGGTGTTCAGCATCGTATTGATGCATTGGAACGTACTCTAGACTAACCGTTTCAACAGTGGTTTACTGGATCATTTCTAAATTGATGACTTCCTGTTTGGTCAACGGTCTCCAGTGTCCCCTTGGCAAGTCTTTTTTGGTCAATCCAGCGTAATACACCCGATCTAAAGCGACGATTTCGTAGCCCAGATGTTCAAATAGGGTAGGTATCATGTTGTGTTTGGAGCTCCAAATTTCTAGGCCGATTTCAGTTTTAGGCTTGTCATCGACATAGGAAATCTCCTGTACCCTTTGCGGAATTCCCTCGATGAGTACACCTTCGGCTATGGCGTCTAGGTCGGATTTCTTCAAGGGCTTACTCAAGGTGACTTGATAGATTTTTTTGAGTCCATTTTTTGGTTTGTTGAGCCTTTTGATCAACGCCTCATCATTGGTAAACAGGACCAACCCCATGGATTTGTTCTCCATTTTACCGACCGGCTTTAAGGGAGACTTGCTCGCATTACCCACCAGGGAAGTGGCTGATCTAGCGCCTGATTCAGTACGGGTGGTCAGCGGAAAATCCTTGGGTTTGTTCAGTAGGATGTATTCTCTTTTGATCGGATTCAACAGACGTCCGTCAAAGCGAACGGCGTCATCAATTCGGACTTGATAGCCCATTTCAGTCACTACCTGGCCGTTGACGGTCACATTCCCTGAACTGATGTATAAATCCGCTTCTCGACGGGAACATACCCCGGCGTTGGCCACATAGCGGTTCAGTCGGATGATGTTGGGGTCTTTAGGGGGTGTTTTAGCAGCTTGTTTTCCGCGAACAATAGGATTACCCGTTCTCGTGGTAGGGGTAAATGTTCTAGGTCCACGAGCACCAGCCGAAGTGTTGGGTGTCCCATCCGCATTTTTTGGTGTGCGGGGGGTGGGTTTAAATTTCATCCCTTTAAGCTTCTCCGCTAGGGTAAGCCCTCTTTGACTTGAATCTGATTTAGGGGTAGTCGGTCGTGGACGTGCAGACCCTGTTTCCGCTCCTTGATCACTCCACCTGGGTATTCCTGTTTTTGGCGCGGATCCGCTTTTAGCGGGGGCTCCAGCTTGTTTGGGTTTGCCCAATGAAGTAGATCCACCGGGTTTTGAACCACTCGTTCTTGGTCCACTGGGTTTTGAGCCGCTAGGTCTGGCGCCCGTTGGTCTGGATGAACTGGGACGAGCGCTTTTTGAGGCGTCATTTTTTCGGGGAGCAGCCCCAGAAGCATTCCGAGGTTTTGAGGGTCTAGAACCGGCCATAAACGTATTTTGAGGCAAAGATACGCATGTTTCTCACTTAATGGGCAGACCT
>DFSJ01000069.1:4129-4399 GCA_002378585.1 Flavobacteriaceae bacterium UBA3440
CCAGTCGCTCGCCCGTTGCATTTTGGCTTTAATTTGCTCAAACCCTGGCGCGCCTATACTGCCGATATGGGTGTGATTGATGTCCCTTTTAGGAAGGTAGGTGCCCTTTGCAATCTCGGCACCTAAGCTTTTATAGGCATCTCTAAAGGGCATACCTTGAAGTACCTTTTCGTTTAGGGCATCTACGCTGAATAGATAATCGTATTTGGATTGATCGGTGATGCCTGGGTTAACGATGATGTCTTTGAGTCCAAAACGCATCATGTCCAA
>DFSJ01000028.1 GCA_002378585.1 Flavobacteriaceae bacterium UBA3440
TTCCATTTGATTGTAGAAGTCATCCAAGTAAGGGTTGTCGACCACATCTTCAAAATGAGGATCCCATTGGTAGTGTTTAGCGAGTAATTCAGTGAGTGAAGTTTTTCCTGCGCCGATATTTCCTGCAATGGCAATGTGCATAAGGTTGGTTTTAGTGGTTTTACCTCCTGTGAAAAGGGACCACAAGATAAGTGATTATCCCTGGATGTGAAAGCGAGTATCCCCCACTAAATTTAAATTTATTTTAAGAAGCTATTAAACCTCTTTGCACTAGTTTCGTCTAACAATAAATTTTGTTTATGAATCATATAAAATATTGGGTACTGAGTGTACTTTTCACTTCCCTTTCCTATGCCCAAGGATTTCAAGGGATTGCTTATTATCAATCCAAAACATCAGTAGATTTCAATATTGGTGGTCGAGACATGCCTGAGGCCCAAAAGAAAATGATTCAAGAGCGCATGAAACGGGCCTTTGAAAAAACATTTGAACTTCATTTTGCTCCAGCAGCTTCCATTTACAAAGAACAGGTGTCTTTAGACCAGCCTGGAGGAGGTGGGGGCGGAATGATGTTTTCGATGATGTCTGGCGGCGGCGGCACCTACTATAAAAATGTCCAAGAGGGGACCTACAGCAATGAAACTGAAACCTTTGGTAAAATATTTCTGATTCAGGACAATCTAAAACCGCTCGCTTGGACCATGACAGGAGAAACCAAAAAAATAGGTAATTATACGTGCTATAAAGCTACCGCAGTTCGTGCCGTTGACACCACGCAAATGACTTTCAGAATGGGTCGTCCACCCAGAGAAGAGGCCCAGAAAAAAGACTCTACCCAGACCAATTCATTATTCCAGGAAAAGAAACCCACTGAAATCACCATTACCGCATGGTACACTATGGATATACCCGTGGCTCAAGGGCCCGCTCATTATTGGGGATTACCTGGCTTGATTATGGAGGTCAGCGATGATCGAACCGTTCTTTTATGTAATAAAATTGTGTTGAATCCAGCAGAGAAAATTGAGATTAAGGCTCCTTCAAAAGGGAAAAAAGTATCCCAAGCTGAGTTCGATCAGATCATGAAAGATAAGGTGAAAGAGATGTCTGAGCGTTTTCAAAGCGGAGGTGGTCGTTCAGGATCTATCATGATACGTCAATAATCCATGAAAAATATACTTAGACAATCGACAAAAGCTTTTTTTGTATTGCTTTTGTGCACCAGTACTCTTTGGGCCCAAAAACTGACGTTGACCGGCATAGTTAGGGATAGTGAAGGCGCACCCCTTGAAATGGCCAATGTGGTGGCTATCAATCAAGCCACCAAAGCATTGGACGGTTTTGGGATCACAGATGCCAAAGGACGCTACCGAATCAACATCAATGGAAACAGCACCTATGAGGTTAAGGTTAGTTTTATCGGGTATGAACCTGCCACAATTAACGTAAAAACATCGGGTGCTGACGTCTCTCAGGATGTGGTCTTGGAACAACAAGCGGAAAGTTTAGATGAGGTGGAGTTGACTTATGAAATTCCGGTCACCATTAAAGGGGATACCATTGTGTACAATACGGACTCATTTGCCACAGGTACAGAGAAAAAACTGGAGGATTTGATCAAGAACCTACCTGGGATGACCGTGAATGGGGAAGGTCAAATAGAAGTTGAAGGCAAATCCGTCAGCAAAGTGATGATTGACGGCAAGGAGTTTTTTGATGGGGATACTAAATTGGCGTCAAAAAATATTCCCGCCAAGGCCCTGGATAAAATCGAAGTTTTGCGCAATTACAGCGAAGTGGGTCAGCTTCGGGGAGTCACGGACAACCAAGACAATGTGGTGCTTAACATCAAATTAAAAACAGGCAAAGACAAGTTTTGGTTTGGAGAGTTTGCTGCTGCTGGCGGTGCAGACGACACCTTTTTAGCACATCCCAAGTTGTTTTACTACAGCCCAACAACGAGTGTTAACCTGATTACCGATTTTAACAACATCGGGACTTTGCCATTCACCACACGCGATTACTTCAATTTTACTGGAGGGATGCGCAATTTGACCAGAAGAGGGGGTACCAGTTTTAATCCCGCTTCAAATAATCTGGGAATTTCCTTGTTGCAGAATGATCGCGCTCAGTTTATCGACACCAAGTTTGGCGCGTTTAATTTTAGTCACTCTCCCTCGGAGGAATTGACCTTGAGTGGATTTGCCATTTATTCGTACACGGGGACAGATTTGAAAAATGAGTCGCAACGCACCTATATCGTGTCCAATCAAAGTGAAAACACCACGTCGTTGACACGTCAAAAGTCAACCCTAGGATTAGCTAAATTGAGCAGCAGTTTCAAACCTTCTGCAGCCTTGCAGTGGGACTATGATTTGTTGTACAAGAACTCATTGCAAGATGAAAACCGCTCAGTGACCTCCATTGCTCAGGTAACCGACGTGATCTTGGAAGACAACAACCAAAACCCGATAAGCGTTACCCAAAACAGCAGTTTGTATTACACCTTATCGGAGGACCACATATTTTCCTTGGAGGCCCAACACCTGTATGACGAACAAGATCCTTTGTATGAGGCGGAGCGATCATTTTTACCGTTTACTGGATTAATTCCGTTTGATACTTCAGGAAGTTCGTATAGAATTGGTCAAGAGAAGTGGGTGAAAACCAACAAATGGGACGCTCGTGGAGAGTATTACTATGTGCTCTCTCCTAAAAGCAACCTCAACCTGACCTTGGGTACTATTTACAGCAACCAAGACTTCAATTCCGGTATATTTCAAGTGCTCAACAACCAAAAAGTTACCATGCCCGGGAATGCGCTGGCCAATGAGGTAACTTTTAGGTTTACAGATCTATTTGCCGGGGCGCACTTGAAATTTGTCACAGGGATTTTTACTTGGACCCCAGGATTTAACGTGCACAGATATGGACTGGAAGACATCCAGTTTGGTGATGTAAATACCCAATACAGCACTAATCTAGTTCCTGATGTTGCGGTGAATGTTCAGTTAAAGAAGTCGGAAACGATTAGATTCAACTATGGGGTTACCAGGGAGTTTACAGACATCAACCGAATTTCCGAAGGGTATGTGTTAAACGGCTACAACAATTTATACCAAGGAAATAGAAATCTAAGCAGTGCTCTTTTTCACCAGGTATCCCTGAATTATTTCAGCTTTAACATGTTTAATTTTGAAAACATATTTGCCCGGTTGTCCTACAGCAAACGCATAGATCCTTTCAAGAACAACACGACTATTGTGGGCATTAACCAGATCAACAGCACCATTAACTCGATGCTTGAAGATGAGGTGGCCAATGGTTCGTT
>DFSJ01000117.1:0-311 GCA_002378585.1 Flavobacteriaceae bacterium UBA3440
CTCCCCTTTTTATAACTAGCTGTATTCTAATATATTAAATAACCTTTAGTTCGCCAATGAATAGCACATTAATGAGCTAATCAAGGCATACTTATACCTCTTGCTTTGTGGGCTTTACCACAATTTCACTACCTATAGCTTTTAATACGCGCATCACGGTGCTAAATTGAGGTTTTGAATCTTCTGAAAACGCCTTGTAAAGACTAGGTCTTGTCAAACCTGTCCTTTCGGCAATTTTAGACATACCTATAGCTTTTGCAATATGTCCAATAGCATTTTTTATGTCTTCTGCGCTACCCTCCTTAATTACC
>DFSJ01000117.1:648-1807 GCA_002378585.1 Flavobacteriaceae bacterium UBA3440
ACTTAATCGGTTTTAAACTGTTTTGTTCCATATCATTTTGGCCTTTTTGATATCCTTTGACTGAGTAGATTTATCTCCACCGATAAGCAGTAGAACAATTATTCCATCGATTTGTTTGAAGTAAACTCTATATCCTTTAGCAAAATTTATCCTTAACTCGTAAATGCCATCTCCAACATGAGCACAATCTCCAAAATGTTCATCATACTCTAGCTTTTGAATTCTATAAAGAATTTTCGCCTTAGCGCTTAAATCGTTTAAATTCTTAAGCCACTTGTCAAATTCGTATGACCTTTCAATAATCAACATACAAATGTATCTAATTGGATACAAATTAGTTGATAAATGATGTAGGAAAATAAAAAATCTATAACCGGAAATAAACGACGGCTAAACCGTGTGCAACAACTCCTTTTGAATGATTTCTTCCAGGGTGTGCTTGGGTAATGCGCCTGCTTGCATCATGGGTTGTTTGTCCATGGGGATAAACAAAATACTGGGAATGCTGCGGATTTGGAAAACGGCTGACAGTTCCTGTTCCACTTCTGTGTCCACTTTGTAGATCGTGATTTCGGGATGTTCCTCGCTTAGTTCCTCTAAAATCGGGGCCACCATTTTACAGGGACCACACCAATCTGCATAAAAATCGATGATTGCAGGTTTTTTTCCTTTGTATTCCCAGGTTTGGTGGGTGGTGTAATCAAAGATTTCTTCTTTGAACAGCTGAGTAGTCAATGTAACTGTAGGCATCGCTGAATAATTTTAAGGCAAAGATACCCCGGGACAACTAGACAGCGTGTAACTCAAGTTTCCTTGAATCCCGGAAACATAACCAGGTACATCGATAGAATAATTGCAGATATTTGCCTGAGAAATATCTGAGATGCCGATTATACCCGCCCAAAGAAAGCACAGTGCAGCCCTGGTGCCTCTTGCTAAAGCTTCTTTTTTACATGCCCATGGCCACAGTGCCGCTCCCTCAATTATCGAGGATTTTGTCGCGAGAAATTACCAAGAAAAGGCGCTGGGAGATTCTATTGAACTCGATAAAAACACCTACTTCATCTCGGTGGATCAAGAACGGATTTCGGGTTACTCAAATCTTGTGGTTGATCAGCCCAACACCTACCTGCCTGAAAAAAAAGTAGCCTTACTCGAC
>DFSJ01000117.1:2132-4039 GCA_002378585.1 Flavobacteriaceae bacterium UBA3440
ACACAACAAACAGTATGCATTGGATCAGGGATGCGTGGGCATATGGCTCAATGTGTGGACGGAAAATTATAGAGCCTTAAGATTTTACCTGAAAAATGGATTTCAAAACATAGGTGATACCGCCTATCGATTGTCCCCTACCCATGTGAATCCAAATTATGTAATGTACCTGCCCCTGGAAACAGATCCTGATCAAATAAAGATGCGCCCCTATCAACCTGGGGATGCATCCGCTTTTAAATCACTGAATATCGAGTGGCTTGAAAGCTACTTCCAAGTAGAACCGATTGATCATCAAGTACTGGGCAATCCAACAACGGAAATTATCCAGCCTGGCGGATATATATTTATGGCAGAACGCCAGGGGAAAACTATAGGGACCTATGCGTTTATTAAAAAAAACGATGGAGTGTATGAGTTCAGCAAAATGGCTATCGACCCAACCCTTCGGGGCATGGGCTTCGGCCAATTCATGCTCGACCACGCCCTGACTTGGGCCAAAGTCCATCGTTGGAGCAAGATTTTGCTCTACTCCAACACTAAACTTGAAAATGCTATCCACCTGTACCGCAAAAATGGATTTGTTGAAATTCCCCTGGAAAAAGAGGTGATCTACAGCCGGGGAAATATAAAGATGGAATACTCCATCCATTAACCATCTACCAAAGTGCATAAATTTGGGTATCTTCCTGGTCAAAATAAAAAAACCCCATGAAAAGACTTTTTACCAGCATTGCATGTAGCATTTTATTAATGGGCGCCCTAAGTGCACAGACCAAAGTGAGTGAAAAAGATGTTTGGGGTACTTGGCGTTTTCACTTAAAGCTGAATGAAGTCGCCAAAAGCGATACAGCCGACCTCAATTTTTTAGAAAAAGCGGTGGTTGGCGCCGTATCGGGTATCGTGGATACCGCTATGGAACAGGTAGACATTCAATTCAATTTTAAAAAGTCCAAGGAACTGGTAGTAGTGGTTCACGAACACGAAACCAAAAAGAAAACGGAACAAAGCATCGAATGGTTCATCAATGCCAAAGGACAACTGGAAATAAGTGACCTAAACAACGACAAAGTAAACATTGATAACGACGGGGTTTGGATGCTGCTTAACCGCCGGTTAGTCCCCGTGGAAAACGGAAAAGCCACCCAGGGAATCTACCTGGAGCGGGTGCAATAAATTAGTGAATCCATGAGCCTAAACGAGTTACTACAACACAGGCGTTCCGTACGCGTTTTTGATCCCGAAAAGCCCATAAGTCAAGAGGAAGTGCGTCACTGTATTGAAATGGCCACGCTAGCCCCCAACAGCTCAAACATGCAGCTGTGGCAGATGATTCACTTGGTTGACCCCAAGTGGAAAGAACCCTTAACCAAAGCGTGTTTGGGCCAATCTGCTGCGTCTACAGCCCAACAATGGGTGGTCTTTGTGACCCGGCAAGATTTATATCGATCTCGCGCTAAGTATATCCTAGCATTTGAGAAAAACAATATTGCGACCTACAGCCCGGAATCCAGAAAAGCCAAAAGAATCGCGGACAGAGAAGTCTACTACGGAAAAATTATGCCTTTTTTATACGGACGATTTTTTAGAATATTTGGTCTGATTCGGGTGTTGATGGTTCAAGTTATGGGGTTATTTCGCCCGGTTGTTCGCGAAGTCTCAGAAAGCCAAATGCGTGCAGTAGTCCACAAATCTTGTGCCTTGGCAGCCCAAACGTTTATGCTCGCCATGACAGAGAAAGGGTACGACACTTGTCCCATGGAAGGTTTTGACAGCAAACTGGTCAAGAAAATGCTCGATCTTCCACGAGGAACCAACATCAATATGATCATTTCTTGTGGCATCCGCAAAGAGGAAGGAATCTGGGGGGAGCGATGTCGTGTCCCTTTTGATCAGGTTTATGAACT
>DFSJ01000109.1:0-194 GCA_002378585.1 Flavobacteriaceae bacterium UBA3440
TACCAAATTCGGGTATTTTGGGGTTTGTTGTACACCTTTTCAGTGAGCTCCTTAGGATCAACCTCTTCCAAGACATCTGGCCGTTGAATGGCTTTGAGTTTGAGGGCGTAATCAGAACCGATAGGGCCTTGTGCCCATAGGGCTTTTTCCGCTTGCTCGAAGTCGGTTTCGGCTTGGCTTTTTTCGGGTGCCGA
>DFSJ01000109.1:547-1474 GCA_002378585.1 Flavobacteriaceae bacterium UBA3440
AGGCTCTTGAAAATCAATTTCCGCCATAAATACATCGGTCGGGGCTTGACTTTGCAGTCGAATACCCAACAAAAGCACGAGGCTACCCATGATTCCAGTAGCTATGACCAATGCCTTTATTTGGCTATTTCCCCATTCCATTTTATCGATTTTTTTCCGGTTCGTCCGCTAGGCCCAGTGATTTTTTCAAGTCCTCGATCTGCCAGGCGGCTTCTACGCTAAAATCACCTATTTGGGTTCTCCTCAATTCGGTGAGGTGTGCCCCGCTGTGCAGCGCTGCACCGATATCAAAAGCCAAAGATCGGATGTACGTTCCTTTGGAACACTGAACAGAAAAAGGCAACTCTGGATCGGCCCAAGGCCCCAGTTCTAATTCATAAATGTGTATCTGTCTAGCGGGGATTTCTACTTCTGTACCCTGACGAGCTAGTTCGTACAAACGCTGCCCCTCTTTTTTTAACGCAGAAAACACAGGTGGTTTTTGCCAAATAGTTCCGGTAAACTGTGGAATGACACCTTCAACCATGGGTTGATTGATGTGTTCGGTGGGATAGGTATGGTCTATAGGCGTTTCCAGATCGTAGGATGGCGTAGTGGCCCCTAGTTTCATTACACCGGTATAGGTTTTGGTTTGTCCTTGAAAGGTGTCTATTTGTTTGGTCATTTTCCCGGTACAGATCACCAACAGCCCACTGGCCAATGGATCCAAGGTGCCTGCGTGACCAATTTTGAATTTTTTGAGCCCCAAGGCCTTGCGCAAAGACCACTTGACGGCATTGACTGCTTGAAATGAGGTCCAGCCCAAAGGTTTATCCAAGAGCAGCACTTGTCCGTTGAGTACCTCTTCTGCGCTCCAGGACATCATGCTACCAGGGTGCCTACAGTGATGGCCGTTGCCCCGGCAATGGCGCAGTACCAGGCAAAATA
>DFSJ01000109.1:1830-3102 GCA_002378585.1 Flavobacteriaceae bacterium UBA3440
CCTTCCATGAGGTCTTTGGCGACTTTGCCCAAAATCAAAGGAACAACCATGAGAAAGGAAAATTGAGCCGCTTGACTTTTATCCGTTCTGAGCAGTAAAGCGGTAGCTATGGTGGCTCCTGAGCGAGAAATACCCGGCAGTATAGCAATGGCTTGAGCTATCCCGATGATGACGGCTTCTCGAGCTCCTATTTTGTGTTCACCGCTTTGGGCCCGGTCTGCGTAAGCGAGTAATGCCGCCGTAACCAAAAGCATCCATCCGACAAAGAGCACACTTCCGTCAAATAACGCAGAGAGTTCCGCTTCAAAAAACACCCCAACTAATGCAGCAGGGACCATGGAGGCAATAATCTTTAAACTGTATTGAGTTTGTTCGTTCCAGGTGAATGAAAACAAACCTTTGAGTATTTCAGCTACTTGAGCGCGAAATACAATCAGTGTGGCTAGTGCGGTGGCTAAATGAAGCATCACGGTAAACAACAGTCCTTCTTGTGGGGTATAGCCTAAAATCGCTTTGCCCAATTCGAGGTGTCCGCTGGATGACACAGGGAGAAACTCAGTAAGTCCTTGTATCAGCCCCAGCAGTATGGCTTCGAGTAGTTCCATATCAAGCGCGTGGTTTGGTCAGAATGGCGTAAACCAATACACCAAGACCCGCTAGCACTAAGGTTGGAGCAAGTCTGATGCGACGAAAGTTGTAAATTTCAGGGTTGAAGACCAAGGGATCTTGGCTTTTTCCTCCGCTCATCAGCACAAAACCCAAAGCCATCAGCGCGATGCCTACGCCTAAGAAAAGGTAGTTTCTTTTTCCAAATAAGGTGTTGTTATCTCCCATGAGTTAATCGTATAGTTCTGAGGTTCTGAGTTTTAGAAAACGCTGTGCCGCTAAAAAAGTACTGATTCCCGCTATGGACATACCTATAAAGGGCACTCCAAGCAACAACCAAGCCACCTGCTTCCAATCGCCTAATACGTCAAGTTCTGGAATGCTCTGTTTGACACGCCAGAGGACAATACCGATAAAAACGTCAGCCATGATGGCGCCGATCAGACCTAGCTTGATGTTGGTTAAGATAAATGGTTTTCGGATAAATCCTGGAGTGGCTCCTACCATCTGCATGGTTTTGATGATGAATCGCTTGGCATAGATCGACAAACGAATGGAACTGTTGATCAACAAAAAAGCCACCAAACTAAATAGACCACTGATGACAAGAATCCACAGGGTCATTTTAGCGATGTTTTCATTCAACAATCCGATCAGGGGCTGGTC
>DFSJ01000109.1:3488-3967 GCA_002378585.1 Flavobacteriaceae bacterium UBA3440
GCCGCTTCCTCTTTGGAGATAAAGGTCATGGACTTGGTGTAGGGTTTTTCTGACAGGGACTTACTGATTTCTTTGATCTGTTGGTCTGAGGTGTCATCGGCCAAAAACAGCACCAAATGAACCTGTTCTTTGAAGTGATCGCCTATTTTTTTGGTGTTCAGCACCAATATGCCGAGAAGACCAGTGAGGAAAAGTACTAGAGAGATACTGAGCACTACAGAAAAGTAGGAGCTGATCAGTCTTTGTTTTTGAAATTTGTCAAATGCTGTATTCATGGTTCAAGAATGCCCCAAATGTAGCAAAAATTCCTGCCCCCTGCCCCGAGGTCTAGTCCCTAATGACTATTTTTGCCCAAGTCTGTATCAGAAGCAGGCTAGGGCTTGTCGCCCCACGGATATAGTTAAGATGATGAATTACCAACCTACAGAAATCGAAGCCCGTTGGCAGGCTTATTGGGCAGAACACAAAACATTTGCCGC
>DFSJ01000109.1:4291-4893 GCA_002378585.1 Flavobacteriaceae bacterium UBA3440
CACCCATTGGGTTATATCGCTTCAGATATTTACGCGCGCTTTAAACGCCACCAAGGCTTTAATGTATTGCACCCCATGGGGTATGACTCATTTGGATTGCCCGCGGAACAGTACGCTATTCAAACCGGACAACATCCGTCGATCACCACCCAGGCCAATATTGACCGCTACCGCACCCAACTCGATCAGTTAGGCTTTTCCTTTGATTGGGACAGAGAGGTGCGCACCTCAGACCCCTCCTATTACCGCTGGACTCAGTGGATTTTCAGTCAATTGTTTCAATCTTGGTATGATTTAGAAACGGATAAAGCGCAGCCCATAGACTCGCTGATCCAACGGTTGTCCACAGAGGGAAATTCATCAATCCGCGCAGCAGGTGCCGAAACGGCGCCCGCGTGTAGCGCATCCGAATGGGCCCATAAGTCTGCTGCAGAAAAAGAGGAGTTGTTGCAGCACTATCGAATGACGTACTTGGCAGAGACTGAAGTGAATTGGTGTCCTGCCCTGGGTACTGTTTTGGCCAATGACGAGGTGATCAACGGACGTTCCGAACGCGGCGGTCATCCGGTGGTGCGCAAGAAAATGCTTCAATGGAGCATGCG
>DFSJ01000014.1 GCA_002378585.1 Flavobacteriaceae bacterium UBA3440
GAAACCATATTCAAAAATTTTAAGTTCAGAAGTGAGTATGTTGTGCGCATGATCAAAAATTATGTGTACCTCAACCCTGGACTTACTTTGGTTTATAACGGAGAGAAATACATCTCAGAATACGGGTTGAAAGACCTGATTGAGGACAACAATAAAGAAGAGGATTTACTCTATCCAGTGATCCACCTGAAAGGCCCTGATATCGAGGTGGCCATTACCCACAGCAAAACCCAGTACAGTGAAGAATACCATTCTTTTGTCAATGGACAGCACACCACACAGGGTGGAACTCATCAGGCTGCTTTTAGAGAGGCTTTAGCCAAAACAATTAGGGATTTTTACGGAAAAAATTACGAAGCCGCAGATATACGAAAATCGATCATTTCAGCCATCTCGATTAAAGTGATGGAGCCCGTTTTTGAGAGCCAAACCAAAACCAAGTTGGGTTCCACTGAAATGGGTGGTGAAATGCCCTCTGTTCGTTCCTATATTATGGATTTTCTAGGGACAGAACTGGATAATTACTTACACAAAAATCCGGAGACAGCCCAATTGATGCAATCCAAGATCATGCAGGCTGAACGAGAGCGTAAAGAGCTTTCAGGAATCCGAAAACTCGCGCGAGATCGCGCAAAAAAAGCGAGCTTACACAACAAAAAACTAAGGGATTGTCGCGTTCACCTAACGGATGTGAAAAGCGATCGGTCTCTGGAGAGTACTTTGTTTATTACGGAAGGGGATTCCGCTTCAGGATCCATTACCAAATCTAGAGATGTCAATTGCCAAGCCGTATTTAGCTTAAGAGGTAAGCCGCTCAATTCCTATGGAATGAGCAAGAAGATTGTTTATGAGAACGAAGAATTCAATCTCCTGCAAGCAGCCCTAAATATTGAGGATTCTATGGAAGACCTCAGGTACAATAAAATCGTGATCGCAACGGATGCGGACGTAGATGGAATGCACATTCGTTTGTTGTTGATCACATTTTTCCTTCAGTTTTTCCCAGAATTAATCAAAGAAAATCATCTGTACATCTTACAGACGCCTCTTTTCCGGGTCAGGAATAAGAAACAAACGATCTATTGTTACAGCGATGAGGAGCGAAGAAATGCGATTGCTCAATTAGGTGCTAAGCCTGAAATAACCAGATTTAAGGGGCTGGGTGAGATTTCTCCGGACGAATTCAAACATTTCATCGGCCCCCAAATTAGGTTGGAACCCGTGTTGATGGATCGCACCACCTCAGTGGAAGATTTATTGTCTTTTTATATGGGTAAGAACACACCCGATCGACAAGAATTCATCATTGAAAATCTTAAAGTGGAGCTTGATGTAATTAATGATAAAGAAATGTAATTCAAGAATATATGAATACAGAAGAACCACATATACCCTCCGATGATTTTGAGCAAATTGCCCCACAGGAGCAGTTGACCAAAGTCACAGGTATGTATAAAGAGTGGTTTTTAGATTACGCCTCTTATGTCATTTTGGAACGCGCTGTTCCAGCCATTGAAGATGGGTTTAAACCGGTGCAACGCCGAATAATGCATGCGCTCAAGGAGTTGGATGACGGCAGATACAATAAAGTTGCCAATGTAGTCGGACATACCATGCAATACCATCCACACGGAGATGCAAGTATTGCAGATGCTATGGTGCAAATAGGTCAAAAGGACCTGCTCATCGACACTCAAGGCAACTGGGGTAATATTTTAACAGGCGATGGCGCAGCGGCTTCTCGTTATATAGAAGCTAGACTGTCTAAATTTGCCCTGGAAGTGGTTTTTAGTCCCAAAATCACCGAGTGGCAGTTTTCTTATGATGGACGCAAAGAGGAGCCAGTAAACCTTCCGGTAAAATTTCCGTTATTGTTGGCTCAGGGCGCTGAAGGGATAGCCGTGGGGTTATCTACTAAAATCCTTCCACATAATTTCAATGAACTAATCGATGCCTCTATAGCGCATTTAAGAGGTAAAAAATTTGAATTATTTCCCGATTTCCCCACCGCTGGTATCATTGATGTCACTCAGTATCAAGACGGTATGCGCGGAGGACGTATACGGGTTAGGGCTAAAATTGCTCAATTAGATAAAAGTACGTTAGTCATCAGTGAGATTCCTTACGGCACAAATACGTCCACGCTTATTGACTCCATTCTCAAGGCCAACGAGAAAGGGAAAATAAAAATTAAGAAGATAGATGACAACACCTCAGAATTTGTAGAAATTTTGGTGCATTTGCCTTCAGGGGTGTCCCCTGACAAAACTATAGACGCCCTGTACGCATTTACAAGTTGTGAGTCCTCCATTTCCCCACTATCCTGTGTCATTGAAGACAACAAGCCATTGTTTATCGGTGTAGGCGAAATGCTGGCCAGATCGACAGATAGAACATTGGGCTTGTTGCAAGCAGAGCTGGAAATTCAGAAGGAGGAGTTAGAATCCCAGTGGCATTTTTCTTCATTGGAGCGCATATTTATTGAGAAAAGGGTCTACCGCAGCATTGAGGAACAAGAAACTTGGGAAGGGGTATTGGACGCTATTGACCAAGGATTAAAACCCCATACCGCCCACTTAAAAAGACCAGTCACCCAAGATGATTTGGCCAGATTAACAGAGATAC
Source organism: Flavobacteriaceae bacterium UBA3440 (assembly GCA_002378585.1). Taxonomy (GTDB): domain Bacteria; phylum Bacteroidota; class Bacteroidia; order Flavobacteriales; family Flavobacteriaceae; genus MAG-120531. The sequence continues at coordinate 2,626 of DFSJ01000014.1, forward strand.
GGATTAAGCGTATTTCAAAGTTTGACTTGAATAAAGCCCAACAATACATCGAGAGTTTAGAGGATAAACTGGCTCAGGTGCAGCATCATTTAGACCATATAGTCGACTATGCGGTAGATTATTTTAAACAACTAAAAACCACCTATGGTAAAGGTCGCGAGCGACAAACTGAGATTAGGGTGTTTGATGATATCGAGGCGACCAAAGTAGTTAATAGAAATGCTAAATTATATGTCAATAGGGAGGAAGGCTTTGTAGGGACTTCGCTTAAAAAGGATGAATATGTGGCTGATTGCAGCGATATAGATGACATCATTGTTTTCACTCGAGAAGGTAAAATGACTGTCACCAAGGTTGATGCAAAAACATTTGTCGGCAAAGACATTATTCATGTGGCTGTGTTTAAAAAGAAGGACACAAGAACCGTCTACAATATGGTTTATCGCGACGGTTTAAAAGGCGCATCGTACATCAAGCGTTTTACGGTAACCGGGGTCACTAGAGATAAGCCCTACGAATTGACGACTGGCCAATCGGGATCTGAAGTGCTTTACTTTTCAGCGAACCCCAATGGAGAAGCTGAGGTAATCAGTATCCAACTCAGAGCTTTAGGAACAATCAAAAAATTGAAGTGGGATCTTGATTTTTCGGAGATTTTGATCAAGGGTAGGGAGTCTAAAGGCAATACGGTTACCAAATATGCCATTAAGCGTGTCGAACTTAAGGAAAAGGGGTTATCCACGCTTAAGCCTCGGAATATTTGGTTTGATGAAGTAGTACAGCGATTAAATGTCGACGGTAGAGGAACGCTGTTGGGTGCATTCAGAGGTAATGACCTTTTATTGGTGATCAATCAAAAAGGGATTTTAAAGACGGTTATTCCTGATTTGTCCCTTCATTTTGAGGAAAACATGATTGTTTTGGAGCAATGGAATCCAAAAAAACCTATTTCTGTCATCTATTATGAGGGTGCCAAACAATTGTTTTATGTCAAACGATTTGTCGTAGACCAACCGGTCAAAGAAGAGCTGATCATCTCAGATCACCCCGACTCATATCTGGAACTTGTTTCCACCGATTGGCGACCTGTGGTTGAGTTGGTGTATGCCAAAGAACGAGGAAAAGAGGTAAAACCAGCGGAAACTATTGTTCTGGAAGAGTTTATTGGGGTTAAAGGGATCAAGGCCATGGGCAATATGCTGACTAAGGCTGATCTGAAATCCACGGCGCTTAAAGAGCCATTAGCTTATGAAGCACAGGAAGACGATGGAGAAGTTGAACTCGAGCCTGAAGTTAAAGAGATTGCTGAAAATGGAGGTGTTACTGGCTCATCAAATCTAAATGATCAAGATTCTCCTGAATTTGGGGAGCAAATTACTTTATTCTAGCTTCACTTTTTGGGACGTAGTTTCATATTGATAAATTCAACACCTAATGAAAAAGCTATAGCAAAGTACAAGTAGCCCTTAGGTATAGCGCCAATACTTTGACCAAACACCACTGCGTGAGATAAGTGTGCTGCTTCAGTGATCAACATGAAGCCTATCAAAATCAAGAAGGATAAAGCCAATACTTGAATCGTAGGGTGTTTGCCCACGAAATCACCAACTGCGCGCGCAAACAACATCATGATTCCTACAGAAACCACCACAGCGATCACCATAAGCATCAGTGCGTCTTTAGGATTGGGGGAAATCCCATTGGTCATCCCAATGGCAGTTAAAATGGAGTCTACAGAGAAGACTAGATCAATAACAATGATTTGCCAGAGGACCGAGCTAAATGAAGTAGATTGTTTCTTTTCCAAGACGGCCTCTTGATGTCCCTTGTCCTCAATTTTCTCGTGAATTTCTCGGGTGCTTTTGTACAACAAAAACAAACCACCCAAAAACAAAATAATGGCTTGACCAGAAACACCTCCAGAAATCCATCCCCAGTCTAAGTGAAACCAAGCAGCTTTTAATGATGTTAACACACTGATTCCGAAAAGCAGGATAATTCTATTGACCATGGCAAGTAAAAGCCCAATGTTTATGGCCTTGGCTTTTTCCTTACCACTGAGTTTTCCAGCGGCAATGGAGATGAAGATTATGTTGTCAATACCCAACACGATCTCTAAAAAAGTGAGTGTTAGTAGGGCTATCCAAGCGTCAGCACTTGCGAAAATATCAAACATAAATTACTGTTTAGTGGCTTTACCTCGTTGTTTTTTTGCACTTCCAATGATTGAATATTCAAAGGTGTATCCAGTTTGGTCGGTACTTAGTATTTTGATGTGTATTGGTTTTGCTTGTGGATTCTCTTTATTCAGAGATTGCACTACATACTCGCAATCATTGATCCATCTCACTGAAGCGGAGTCGATAACCCCTTCGTAAGTAGAAACCTCCCATAAATCATTTCTGGTAAACGTGGTGGTTTTTTCTACTCCGCCAACTGAGGCAGTGAATGTAAAATCCCCTTGTTTAAAATCAGTACAATTTCTTTGTGGAGGTTGGCATCCAATGAGGAACACAAACACAACTAAGTATAAAAATAGTTTCATGAAGTAAATGTACAAATTGGCACAAACTTACCGACCTAATTTTGAAAGCTTTCAAAAGTTCCGTCCTCATAAAAAAGAACCACGCGCACTGGTTTTCGCAAACTAGGGGAAGATTCTTTAAGTGCGTCACTTTCCAACAAGTCAGGATGTTTGAGCTCAGTACTCACATCGCTATCGCGATTTAAATTTTCTAGATCAAACAGTGACCCATAGGTGTTCTCTGTTGAATTGGCTGCAGGTTTGGTTTTAGGGTCTCTAGACTCATGTATATCCAATAACCAATACAAGTCGGTTTCAGGAAAACTGGCTATCAATTTTCGGATGAATTCCAAACTGGGCTTATTTCTTCCCGACATCAAGTGGGAGATGGAAGACCTAGGTACACCTAATTGGTCTGCAAACTGAGCAGGGGAGTACCCATATTTTGTCATGAGTAGGTGTACTTTTTGTTGAATATCCATGGAATTGATTGGTTTTATCAAAGATAACAAAAGTAAATTAGCAAATAATTAAATCATACATTATAGGTTTATGATAACAATTATAAAATACTGATTAACAATAT
>DFSJ01000058.1 GCA_002378585.1 Flavobacteriaceae bacterium UBA3440
ATTATTCAACAAGCCGGACAGTGCCCTCCCAATCTGGATCTGCGCTTGCCATCCAACTACGGGTCTTTTGATCTAAGGCCACTGCGTGAACCCTGCCGAAATAGGCTTTTTGATCAGTAAATTCTGGGGTTTTCCATAATTGGTCTCCAGATCCTAAACGAGTGAAAAGGCCGTCGTGGTTTTCTATCTGCCAGCGATTACCGTTTGGGTATACTCTGGGAAGGGCCAAAGATTCATTTAAGGAGTATCCTTGATCGACATATCGGCTGATTACCTGGGCAACGGCGATGACAATTTTATTGCCTCCAGCAGCTCCAAGCGCCAAGTGTATCTCCCCATCTTTTTCTACAAGAGTAGGGGATATATGTGATTGGGCGCGATCTCCGGGTTTATAATCTCCGAGATAACCACCCAATGTTACGGCATATAAAAATCCTAGCTTAGGAGTAACGACTCTAGATCCTAGATTGGGCCCTAGAGTCTGAGTGAGCGATACTACGTTGCCCCATTTATCGGCGGTGGTTAGGTGAGTTGTGTGGCCTTGGGCAGCTGAGGATTCACCTGTGTTGTTTTCGGGTAATTTACTGGGTGCTAGTTGTTTTCCTTTTTGCGCCCAAAAAGCTGCTTTTTCTTTGGATAGTATTGAGGCTAGTGAATCAGGGATTTGTTGAAAGGCTCGGTGTTGGTAGCCAATTTCAGAAGCGTGTCCTAATTGATTAGTCCATTCTGTGTTATTTGTGGGTGGTGTAAAATGGTCGGCGATCTGGAGTATTTGAAGGGTTATCGCCCCATAGGAAGGAAGGTAAAGACTTTTAATTGTATGCCCCCTAAATGTCCCTTCCAATACTTTCAAATCCAAAGCTTGGTAGTTTTTAAGGTCTTGATAGCTGAGTATATGATTGTTTTTTTTCATGTCCTTAGCGATGGTCCGTGCCATTTTTCCCGTGTAGAATCCATCTGCCCCCCGCCTAGCAATAACCTCTAGAGTTCGGGCTAAATCTTTTTGTACTACCCTTGATCCTGCTGTATAAGTCTGGTTATTTGGGGTTAAAAAATTTTGTTTTGTACCAGGGTATTTTTCGATTGAACTTTTAGCAGCAGCTTGTCTTGCAGCCTCTCCGGGTAAGATCTCATAACCATTTTTTGCATAGTTGATCGCTGGCTCTAAAAGCGTTTTCCATGGCAGTACGCCGTTTCCAGCGTGGAGCTTTTCAAGACCACGTACAACACCAGGTATCCCTATGGTTTCATAGCCTTCTGAATATTTTTCTTGGGTGCTTTTATAATTTGACGGCACCTCGGTGGAGGCGTCAATGCCTCGAGTTAAACCCTCAGAGGTTTGGTAAATAGCTTGCAGTCTACCACCCAATCCGCTCATACTGGGTTCGACTACAGCCAAGGCAAATGCAGCAGCTACAGCAGCGTCATAGGCATTACCGCCCTGTTGGTACATAAGCGCACCTGCATCTGTAGCCAATGGATGCGCCGCTGATACAGCATTGTTGGCATATTTTTGCCCAAAACCCTGGAAGGCAATAAGTAAGAAAAGCAGTTTTAACGCGTAGTTTTTCATAAAGCAAGGAGTTTATATAGTGACAAAAAGTTGCTGAATCCAGTATATGGTCCATAAGCCCCATAGGGTTCCAGTGGCCATGCTGAGTATGGAGAGCAATACAGCGTGAGGCATTAATTTTTGATCGTAAGCGGCGGTTACCGCTGGGGCGGTGGATATTCCGCCTAGATTGGCCATGCTGGTAATAGCCAACCACGCACTAGGCACTCTAAATAGATAGGTATGTAGACCGATCCATAATGCGTGAAATACAAACCAGACTAGCACTACGGAGATTAAAGACAGAGGGATGTTCCAATGCGAAAAATCCAGTTTAAACCCTAAAAAGATCATAACCAGAATGATCAACCAACCCGCCCATCGGAGACTATTGGCCGAGTTCCATTTGGGTATTAATGCGCTGATCAGCACCCCTAAAACACTGGTGCACAGGATCATGGTCAAAAAGGACCAAGGTAGCCAATACGATAGGATTGAATATCCTATAATGACTAGGAGTTCTATGGACCACCAACTTCCTTTTTTTTCATCGGCATTTAATTCGGTGTTTTTTTCTTTCTGTATACCCCATTTGGTATCTATATGATCCGACTTTTTGATCCATTGAAACATAAGGATTGTCCATATGTTGACTGCTATATTGTCGATCAACAATACAGACAGGAATAGTGGATCTGGAGTATCGATAATTTCTTTTAAAACTACCTGTGAGGTTGAACCCCCTATCCAACTGCCCACGATAGGCACTAATCCTTTCCACAAATCAGTACTCTGCCAATCCAGGTAAATCTCCACAAAGAATAACTTGGCGACTCCTATAATTAAAACAGGCAATGAAGCAATGATGAACGACCCGGATAAAAACAACAAGATGGGTTTGGGCCAAACACTTTTGAGTGAGCGAATATTTAGTCCAGCCATGACGCTGAAAACAGCCGCTGGAATCAAAAATGATTTACTAAACCAACTCAGTGAGGGTATTATTGATTCAAAGGGGATAACAAAACGTCCAAAGGCAGGGATCAAATAGGCAAATAGTATGGGAGGCAACCAATCGGTAAACTTGATCAACCATCGGTTTTGAGTTTTTTGAAGGTGATGCACTAACCATAAAGTGCTCATTATAAGCACTAAAGCTGAAACCCATACCTGTATTTGATTTTCTATTCCCAAGCCGGATAACTTGTTCTATGAAGTGGTTTAACTAAAGATAGCTCATTAACCGTTACGTTGACTACAAAATAGTCTGTACACACTTTACCACAGTGGCTCTATGTAGTTACTCAGCAATCTATTTGGCTATCATATAGGGGAACAGTTTAATTACAGGTGGCGGAGATGTATTGGTTTTTTAGTTTAAATGACTTGCCATATAATACACTATTCAAATTACTCGTATTCCCGTAGTTTTTGATATTAAATAAACAAGAGAAATTTAATTGGTCACCCTCCTCAATTTGGTGGAAATCAGCTTTTGGATAGGGCGCTAGCGCACAGTTTATCGGTTTGCGTGAAGTTTGCCCAAAGGCAATTTTTTCTAATTCCTTTTTAACAGTAGGTTCTTTCAGATCAAGTTTTTTAAATTGATCTGATTCGTAGTTAATATCCCTAGTGATGATGGAAGATTCTTTTTGAATACCTGTTTCTTCAAAACTAAACTCATGTCTGATCACAGAGGAAGAGGTCGCTAATTTGACAAAGTTTTTATCAGTTAAAAAATCTTCCTTGTACTTGGGTAGTTTCTGATTTTCACTGTCAGAAATTAGAAACTCATCGATGACCCTTTTTTCTAAATCATACCATATTTCCATAGTCTCTAATTCATACCCCTCCATGATTGTTCCCTGAGCATTGGCAGACTTGGTGTACAAAACTGAATTGCTGATTCTAAGATGAAATCCATTTTTTTCTCGAAACAAAGGGATTTGAATGGCGTTGTTTAAAACCCATTCGCCTTGATACTTGTAGCTAGGAAAATTGCAATCAGTCGGGAGGTCTTGAAGTTTGGTGTAAAAATTTAGCACCTCGTCCTCTTTGAATAAGTTTTTAAATGAATCCTTCATGGAATGAATTTCATGTTCCGTATCATTTTTTTGAAAAGCTAACAATAAAATGAGGCTGGTGATTATTATGCTGCTGATTAAAGCGGTACCCTTTAAAATTCTTCTAAAGTTTTTGAGCTTTACTAATTGATGGGCCGAATTAACAGCTCTTTCAAGTTCACCATGTGAAGCTGTGTTGTGGATCAGTCTGGAAAACTGTGAATTACTGTAGTTAAGCTCAGAGGCAATCGTTGCATTTGTGGCTTTTTTAAACTGAAAATTTTCAAAACTCCCATATATTCTAGAGAGTTCTGATACAAACGTATGGTAGAGTTGGTTGCTTTCTTCGTTGGTCATTGTTGGAACTATTTACCCTAATTTAGGCTATTTTTCTGATATTTTACTTTTCTTAAATTTCGTTAAAATTTGCTGAAAATCGATAAATCATCAAAAATCAATCTGGTTTATTTAAATTAACGTAAAATCTAACCAAACATTATGAGAAAATTCATTTTACACTTTTTATTGCTTTTTTCTGTGGCTACGTTTGCCCAGAAAAGTATCAAAGGTAAGGTCACCGATGAATCAGGTATTCCACTACCTGGAGCTTCTGTACTTATCGAGGGAACAACTACGGGTACCACCACTGATTTTGATGGTGTCTTTACCTTAGATGTTCGACAGGGTCAAACCATTGTGGTTAGTTACATAGGGTACCGAAAAATGACCCGACAGGTAGACAGCCAGGACACCTATGATTTTACATTAACCACGGACAATGCGCTGGATGAAGTGGTTGTTTCTGCGCTTGGCTTTAAAGAAAACAGAGATAAAATAGCCTCCACGTACTCTAAAATGCAAGCCAATGATGTGGTTCGTTCTGGAGAGCCTACCTTGATTAACGGATTGGCAGGTAAAGCATCAGGGATTACCATATCAGCCACCAGTGCTGACCCAGGGGCAGGTTCCAACATTCAGATAAGGGGAGCGAGTTCGATTATCGGTCAAACACAACCTTTGATCATTATTGACGGGGTGCCTACGAATAACGATAATTTTGAAGGCTTTGGATCAGGAGCTGACGGTGGGATTTCACAACAATCCAGGTTAAATGACATCAACCCAAACGATATTGAGTCCATTCAAATATTTAAAGGAGCCTCTGCAGGAGCTATATATGGTTCTAAGGCTTTGGGGGGTGTTATCGTAATCACTACTAAGCGTGGTGCAGAAGGCAAAATGAGGGCCTCCTACAATACTTCAATATCCTATGACTTAATCAATGTACGTCACCCTATGCAAAAAAGCTACGGTCAAGGGGCCAATGGAAAGTATAGTCCAACAGCCACAAACTCATGGGGAGACTTTATAGAGGCTCGTAGTGGGGAAGCGGATGCTGTCAATACTTCTGGGGAATATTTTCTAGCCAACACAGGAGTGGCGTACTACCCCATTACCAAGAAAAACAGTATGGAGGTCTACACCGATCGAAACTTTGATTTGGTCTTTACCACAGGATCGACACAAACTCACCAATTCAACCTTTCCGGGGGAAATAACAAGGGTACATACTATATGAGTATGAACAAAGTGAACCAAAATGGAATTATGCGTAATTCGAACTACAATAAATCCTCATTCACTTTAGCTACCACCTATAATTTTGCGGACTGGTTAAAGAATAATTCTAAGGTTATTTATTCAACCAACTACTCTAACAGAATTCAACAAGGGTCTAATACGGCAGGTATTTACTTAGGTCTTTTGAGAACACCACCTGATTTTGATATCAGTGGGTACAAGGGTACGTACTTCGACAAAAATGGAAACCCGATAGAGGATAGACATAGAAGTTACCGACGTTATTTAGGGAATTCAAGTTCAGCGACGTACAACAACCCACTTTGGACGCTGTACGAGCAAACGAGTGATACAGATGTAAATCGCGTGGTAGCATCTACAGAATTTACAGCAACTTTAAAGCCTTGGTGGAATGCGGTATTGCGTTCTGGTTTAGATCAATACACGGATGATCGCGTTTATTTTTTCCCCATGTTTTCCTCAGATGGAGCCACCAACGGAAGATACCAAAACGAAACGTTTAACGTAACCGAGGTCAATACAGAGCTTATTTCTTCCATGCAGTTTTCTTGGGACAATCTGGATTTGAACTTGATTTCTGGTTTTGCGATGAATGATTCTCAACGCAAACAAACATATTTAGAAGCCGTTGACTTCTTATACAATGCACGCCTTCAAAACCCTGCAGTTGCCGCCACTAAGAACTATGAAGAAAGAAATAGATTGTTTAGAACGGTACGCGGATATGTTCAGTCTCAATTCCAGTACAAGGATTATTTAAACATGAATTTAGGGGCCACCTACGAAGATGCTTCTTCAAGCTCCAAGAGTTTTATTTACCCAAGTGCAGAATTAGGATTTAACTGGGGTGGTTTAGTTAAAGAGGACATGACCAAAGGGCTTTCTTTTGGTAAGTTAAGATTGGCCTACGGGGAGGTTGGACTTCCTCCTGGAGCACA
>DFSJ01000138.1 GCA_002378585.1 Flavobacteriaceae bacterium UBA3440
CAAATACTGTGGAGTCATGGAAATGTTCCGCAGAATCTCTGAGGTTTCCACCAGTTGTGTGTTCCACCACGAATCCTAACAAATTTTTCCATGCACTGGCAGTTTGCCCCTCAGGCTGATGCGGGTTTAACCGCTTCACTAGCCCAATCCTTGGGTGTTCCCTCAGCGATCGCGGCTTTATTGGTACAGCGCGGGGTGACTAGCTACGATCAGGCCAAGGCTTATTTTAGACCTGAATGGTCGGGACTACACGATCCTTTTGAAATGACCGATATGGACGCGGCCGTGGATCGAATCATGGATGCATTGGCCCAGGGCAGCCGTTTGATGGTCTATGGGGATTACGATGTTGACGGAACTTGCTCCGTCGCTTTGATGGCCGGATTTTTACAGCAGTTTACCGATCAGGTCATCACCTATATCCCCGACAGATACTTAGAGGGGTATGGCGTTTCCTGGGTGAGTGTAGATCGCGCACAGGCGGCACAAATCGACTTAGTCATCGCCTTAGACTGCGGCATCAAAGCACACGAACAAATAGCACACGCCAAAACATTAGGTATTGACTATGTGGTTTGCGATCACCACGAACCAGGAGCTACACTTCCACCAGCGGTAGCTGTTTTGGATCCCAAACGCTCAGACTGTAGCTATCCCTATAAGGAACTATGCGGCTGTGGTGTGGGACTTAAGTTAATACACGGCTTGTGTTTGGCGATGGGATTGGATCCCGAAAGCACATTAGCTCCTTATTTAGATTTGGTAGTTACGGCGATTGCGGCCGACATTGTACCCCTAACGGGGGAAAATAGAACGCTGGCTTATTTGGGGCTGGCCCAAATGAACCAAAAACCAAGAGCCGCCTTTGCGGTACTTACCGAGCAGACAAAACAGCGGCCCTTGCAGATGGAGCAATTGCAGTTCCATGTCGCTCCGCGCATCAACGCTGCAGGTCGAATCAAGCACGGCCAGCATGCGGTATCCTTGCTGATGGAGGAGTCCCTAGAACAGGCCAGAGCCATGGCTCAAGAAATCGAAACATGGAACACCCAGAGAAGGGGTCATCAAGAAACTATTTTTCAAGAGGCACTAGCACAGGTGGAAGCCCTGCAGGAACAGCAGGCATCAGCTACGGTGGTATGTGGTCATTGGCACAAGGGCGTGATCGGTATCGTGGCGTCTAAACTCACAGAGACCTATTACAGGCCCACGGTGGTGTTCACAGAACACGAGGGTATTTTGCACGCCTCCGCGCGTTCTGTTTCCGACTTTGATTTGCACGCCGCCCTGGAGGCCTGTAGTCAACACTTGATCCAGTTCGGCGGTCATAAAGCGGCTGCAGGGATGAGTTGTGATCCCAATCAATATGAAGCGTTTAAAACAGCGTTTAACCGAATGGTAGCGGAACGTATCGAAGCGCACCAAAAGACGCCTAGTATTCGGGTAGACGCGACCATAGAACTCAGGGAGGTTAATCCCAAACTGATGCGTATACTTCAGCAGATGGGTCCTTTTGGGCCGGGTAATGAGGCTCCAGTATGGGCGGCCTATGCGGTACATGAAACGGGTTATGCGCAGACGGTAGGCGCTGACAACAGCCATTTAAAGGGAGCCTGGGCACAGGGAGACAGCGCCGCTATTCCCTTTATCGGTTTTGGTTGGGCTCATGCCCAATCATTGATGAGCGCACGCAGCTTAGTCGACGTGCTTTTTTCTATCTCAAGCAATACATGGAATGGGGCCACTTCAGTGCAGCTGATGGTCAAGGACCTCAAAAAAAGCTCAGTGATATCGACTGCCGCAGAAGAAGAATATTAGACTGTAGTGCCCTCTGTATCGCGGCATAGTTCCAGGCTATTTCCATCGAATACCGCATACGTATGGTGATTGATCCAATCCCCTGTATTGAGGTAACGCGCTTCTGGAACACCTGAAATTTTCGGATCTATCGGTAGATCCAACGCAAGATGTCTGTGACCGAAAAGATAGTAGTCGACAGGAAATTTCGCTTGTTTTTGCACTGCGTACTGAACCAGCCACTCGTTTTCTGCCCCGGTAAACACCAAGTCGTCAGACCCAGAGATCAGTTTATTGCGCAGCGAAAGGTATTGGGCTAGTCGCACGCCTAAGTCAGGATGAAGCCACTTAAAGGCCTTTTGAAACAAGGGAAAGGTAAAGACCTTTTTCATCCGTTTGTACCCGTAGTCCCCGGGCCCTAAACCATCGCCGTGTCCGATTAAAAATGTCTTTGATCCGATCTCAAAATATTGAGGTTGGTTAAAGACCTGAAATCCTATTTCTTCGCTGAGGTAATCGCGTACCCAGAGGTCGTGATTGCCCGTGAAAAAATAAAGGGGGATGCCTCGGTCAGCTATCTGGGCCAATGCCCCTTGAACACGCACAAATCCTTTAGGAATAACACGGTCGTACTCAAACCAAAAGTCAAAAAGATCTCCCAATAAAAACAAAGCGCCGCAATCAGGGGTGATTTGATGCAGCCAGGCAATAAATCGGTGTTCTCTGGCCCGACTCGAAGCGGGATCTGGAGCGCCAAAATGCTGGTCGCTGGCAAAATAGATGCGTTTGTTCGGTGCCAGACTGATTTTGTGCATGGTTTATGGATTGTCGCTGGCGTGCCAGGTGGCGTAGGATGATTCAGTTTCTTGAAGCTTTAAGCTGTGTAGCTTGATGTGTTCCGGCAGTCTTTTTTTGATGCGCTCCGCAAAGTCAACGACCATATTTTCGCTAGTAGGTTGATAATCAGCTAGAATAATATGGTGTCCTTGTTCAGCCAGACTTTCTGCTAACGCTTTATGGGGCGTGTTTTTGTTAAAAACAGTGGCGTGGTCAAAGGGATCAACGACTTCTTCCTTAACGATTTTTTTCAGGTCCGTGAAGTCGATGACCATCCCAAATTTAGGATGGTTGGGGTCTGTGTTAGGCGTCCCTATGACCGTTACGGACAGTTTATAGCTGTGTCCGTGAACGTTTCGGCATTTGCCGTCATAGCCCCAAAGAGCGTGACCGGTCTCAAAAGTAAAAATCTTGGTGATGCGAATGCTACTCATAATCGATTTTGGCAAAGGTACTTATTTGCTTCGGTATTTTTCCAAAGCAGCTTGGGTTTCCGGGCTGAGGGCCAGGGCAGCAGTGACTTTTGCCCGCTCGAAGAGCAGTTGTTCCCAATGTGCCGTATCCTCCCAAAGCGCGTTTTTGATGGCTTTAAGCGCACTGGGAGCATGTGCGCTCTGTTCTTTTAGAAACACGTCAATCGCTTTATCCAGATCCTCAGGTTCCCGAGTTGTGCGCTGTGTAAGCGGTCCACAGGCCAATCCGGTAATTTCATGCCAATGCGCTGGCGATAAGGCCAACGCTGCCAGACCAGACGCCCCAATTTTTCTAGCTACCGCAGGAGCAATTACTGCAGGAGCCAGTCCAATACTCAATTCTGAAAGTTTGATCAAGGTATGCTCGCTGGCAATCACGTAGTCACAGGCCGCTAAAATCCCTACGCCTCCACCTACGGCCTTGCCTTGTATTTTGCCTAATACAGGGTGGTTACATCGAGCCATCGCCAAGATCAATCGCGCAAATCCACCAAAAAATTTTTCGGCGTCTTGAGGATTATTTAACGCCAGGACTTCTTCCAAATGGGCGCCGGCGCAAAAAGTAGTTCCCAAAGAACTCAGCACGGCCCAGCCGATATCGTTTCGTTCAGCCAGAGAATCAAAAGCGGCACACAGTTGATCGAGCATGGAGGACGTACAGGCGTTTCCTGAGGGATGTTCAAACTGAATCCAAGCAGTTTGATGTTCAATAGTTAGTCGCACCGAACCGGAGCTTTGTACAGCTGTCATAGAAGAGCCTTTTCGTAAATTTAGGAGATTTGGGCCAGCGGCAAAAATTTAGCTTTGTATTTCAGCCATAGAGCGGTCGCCCGAATGCCCATCCAAACAATAAATCCGACCCAGATACCGGAGAGCCCCCACTCCATGTATTGAGCGAGTAAGACAAAAGGCACAAATCCGCCAAAAGAGGCGATGAGCAGGATGTTGCGCAGGTACTTCATTTCGCCCAAGCCTTTAAACAAGGCATCCAATACAAAGGCAACGGCGTTGATCGGCATGCCGATGAGCACGATCCAAAACACGCCCCAAAAAGCTTCTAGCACAGGGAGGTCCTCGGAAAACAAATAACCAAGAGGGTAGTAAGCCAGCCAACCAACCAGCATCAACAGGGCGGCCACGCCCCATCCATAATACACACATTTACGGGTGAGTACCCAAAGGGTCTTGTAGTTTTCCTGTCCGAGCAGTTTCCCCCCGAGGATATTGGCTGACGTGCCGTAGCCATCGATCAAGAAGGCGGCAAATAACCACAGATTCAGCGCTATAGTGTGTGCCCCCACAGCGGCAGGACCCAGTCCAGTAGCTTGACGCACTGAAATGATCAGCGTCGTGTTGAGCGCTACCGATCGAACAAACAGGTTTAAGGTCATGGAGATCAATCGCTTCAATTCAGGATGCGGCGGCCCAATCCAGCGTAGTGGAATCGGTGTTTTGGCTCCTAAGAGCACCACGGCGATCAACGCCATGATGACTTGGGTAAACAAACTCGCCCAACCGGCACCATCAAGCCCCATAGCGGGGATCCACTCGCCCCAACCGAAAACAAGAAAGTAATCTGCCACTGCGTTGATCACCGCCCCACTTAGGGCAATGGCCATAGGCCAAAGGGTGTTTTGTAACCCCCTAAAGGTGCCAAAAATTGAAAAGGTCAGCAAAGTCAGCGGAACCCCCCAGACCCTGATTTTGAAGTAGGAAACACAGAATCCGATCAAGGAGTCTGTCGCGTTGAGCAGTCGAAATACAGGCTCCATAAAGGCGAGCCCCAAGGCGACTAGCACAAAACTAGCTCCCACACTAATGATGATGGCCTGGGCAGGAAGGGTGCGTATTTCTTCTAGTTTGCCCTTGCCCACATACTGAGCCACCAGAGAAGAAATAGAGCTTTGGGTTTGTCCAAGCACCCAGGTCAACATGCCCAGAAAAGAACTGACGATACCAGCGGCAGCCAAAGATTCAACAGCGTTAACCGGGATGTTTCCCACCATAGCCGTATCTGTCAACGAAATTAGGGGTTCCACGATGCCCGTAGCCATGGCGGGAAAGGCAAGCGGATGAATTCTTTTTAAGGTGGCGGTATCAAGGCGCAT
>DFSJ01000130.1:0-3216 GCA_002378585.1 Flavobacteriaceae bacterium UBA3440
CATTCTTTACAGGGCGACATCGTGATGTACAGCGTGGCGTCTCTGCAGGATTGAGTGGAAGCAGCGACCTTGAGGATGGCATTGGCTTCTGCGTGTAAGACATACCACTTGGTGTATCCTTGCTCATCCTCACAGAAGTTTTCAAAACCAGTGGGCGTACCGTTGTACCCGTCGGAGATGATCATGCGGTTTTTGACGATGATTGCACCGACTTGACGGCGCTCGCAGTAGGAGAGCGACCCCCATTCCCTGGCCATTCTGAGGTAAGCCAGGTCGTATTTTCGTTGTTTTTCTGTGGGTTTTTCCATGTTATTCTAAGCCCAATAGCGCCAATAGTGTATTCCATTGGAGGGGTAAGGTGAGCAACCCTACCAATAGGGAGCCTCCCCAAATATAGGTTGATTTACTCAGTTTAAAGGCTTGCGATAGGGACCATCCCAAGAGCAGAACAGCGGCGATGACCGTAATTTGCGCTATTTCCAGTCCAGCGGCAAAGGCCACCAATGGACCTGCCTGACTTTTTTCCGCTCCCATGAGCATCTTGAAATAGTTGGAAAAACCAAAGCCGTGAATCAACCCAAACAATAGGGTCGCACCCAGGTGAAGGGTCCAATTACCTTGGTGTGTTTCTTTTTTAGCTTGGGCCATATTAAATCCCAGCATCCCCAAAATACTTAAGGGGATCAAAAATTCGATCCAAGTGGTGTTGACTTCAACGATTTGGTAAACAGAGAGCGCCAAAGCGGTGCAGTGGGTCAAGGTAAACGCGGTGGCTAGCCAAACGACCCTAAGGCGGTGGGACAAAGAAAAGGGAATGGCCAATGCAGCCAAAAACAATACGTGGTCGTAAGCACTGGGGTCCAAAACATGGGATATGCCCAATTCGAGGTAGAATAAAAAGGTATCCATGAGCGTGTCAAAGTCATAAAAATACAAAAAGCGGGGTATTTATAACCCTCTTTCTTTTTGGATCTGTTCGTAGGCAGCTTGCACCTGTTTGAATTTTTCTTCTGCTCCTTTTTTGAGTGCTTCGTCTTGGGTGATCACTCGGTCTGGATGGTATTTTTTGGCCATGTTGCGGTAGGCATTTTTTACCTCTTGGTCACTAGCGCTTCGGTCAATTTCTAAAATCGCATATGCACTTTCGGTGGAAGCGACAAACATAGCTTTTACAGACCTAAAATCGAGGGTTTTGATCTGAAGTAAGCTCGCGATTTCAGTGATTTTCTCTAATTCTGGTGCAGAAATCTGTCCGTCGGTCTGGGCCAATCCAAACAGAAAATGGACCAATTGGAGTTTTACCTCATAAGGGAGCCTGAGGTTGATTTTCCCGCACACAGAGGACGCATTGATGGCGCTTTTATCGATTTCAGTATTGAATCGGCGAAATAAACTATTGGCCCGTTCTTGCCCGTAAGTCTGTACAAAATAGCGCTGTACAAAGTGCATTTCTTGTTCGCTGACCACCCCATCAGACTTCATCACGATGGCGCAGAGCGACAGCAAATGCATTTCAAAATCTGAGGAAGACATGCCTCTGTTGGTGGCGGTAAATGTGGTGGACCCATTTCGGTATGAATCCACGAGTGATCCCAAAAAGTAACCTAGAAATGCGCCTGGAAGACGAAAGAAAAACCAGCCCAACAGGGCGGCAAGCCATTTAATCATTGAGTTTTATTTTACTGAGCACAGCTTTTTCGGCCGCCTCTATGCGTTCTTGAATGGACCCATCAGGGCTGATGGGCGGGTGGAAATCAAAGGTTATGTGGGTGCCGATACCGTTCGGAAATGAACCGTAGCGCTGCATTTTCCATGATTCATTAATCGAAATGGGCAAGATCCATGCGCTTGGGGCATTTTTGAGCAGGGTTTCTAACCCGGCTGTCTTGAAGGGCTTGGGCGTACCGTTTTTGCTTCGGGTTCCTTCGGGAAAAATTACCGCAGATTCTTTATTTTTCTCGATGCGCTTCCCCAGTCCAGCAATAGCCTCAATAGCTTGAGCCGCATTTTTTCTATCGATCAGCGCTGAGCCACCGTATTTAAGGTTAAACGACACTGAGGGAATGCCCTGACCCAATTCTTTTTTGGAGACAAACTTGGGTTGTAGCCTCCTTAAATACCAGATCATGGGAATGATGTCGTACAAACTCTGGTGGTTGGAGACCACCACATAGGGTCGGTCTAAGGGTATTTGAGACCAATCGATATTCAACCGGTAACGAGTCCCTAAAATGCGGGTATTTTGGATCAGAAACCAGTTGAGAATGGCCACACTTATGCGGTGGGGATGGTAGCCCCCCAAACGATATGCTACCCACTGAATGGGGTGGAACACGAGCAATGTCACCCCAAAAGCCAGGTTGTAGAGGGCGCTGAGGGGGTAGGCACATGCCTTTTGCCAGGTAAAAGATGAGGTCTTTTTTTTCAACCGTTGACTCATAAAAAAACCACAGCGAACTGTGGTTTTTGCTGATTATTGGCAGAAGTCGTTGTAGGCTTCTTTGAGGTTCTCGGCGATCAAAATGGCTGGACGGCCCTCGATGTGGTGGCGTTCCAACATATGTACCAAGTCGCCGTCTTTAAACAAGGCGATGCATGGTGAAGATGGTGGAAAAGGCAACATCATCTCGCGGGCAGTATCCACTGCTTCAAAATCAACTCCGGCAAATACCGTGACCAAACGATCTGGTGTGTGTGGGTTGTTGAGACTCATTTTAGCCCCCGGACGAGCGTTTCCTGCGGCGCAACCGCAAACTGAATTCACCATCACTAGGGTGGTTCCTTCGGCGTTTAGGGCTTCCTTGACAGCTTGGGCGGTATATAGTTCCTCGAACCCGGCTTCTACCAAGTCTAATCTCATGGGGCGAACTAATTCTTCTGGATACATAATTTTGTTTTTTAGAAAGCACAAAAATACAAAAAGTATGGGTCTTTTGGGCCGTCACTTGCTGGATTTGTAGAAGTTGGCTACATTTAGTGAATGCCTCAAAAAGCCCTCAGAAAAAGGATTTTTCAATCCATGATACTACTCGTGGTGCTCTCCTCTTTTTTGATTGCGGGGATCACCTTCTACCAGTACGCGGAACAAGCCAATGACTACAACCAAGTTCGCTTGTTGAGAAAAGAAGATCAGCTCAAAAGGAGCTTGTTTTACTGGGCAGAACACTTCGATCAAACGACCGACCTTCCCTCGGGAAGACCCACCCCAATTCCAGA
>DFSJ01000130.1:3559-5579 GCA_002378585.1 Flavobacteriaceae bacterium UBA3440
TCTTTTACCGGGGACTTTAGACCGATCAAAACCCCTGAATTAGATCCGGCCCTTTTGGCCAGTATATACGATGTGGGTCACCGGGTGTTTACGGTAGAAGATCCAGATCCCTATATGTCCTCGTACAGCGCGTTGGTGGACGCACGAGGTCTGCCCTGGTTGATCCTACACATCCCGTATCAAGACGATTATGGATTTGCCGACAAAGAACTCAGGGAGTTTTTGATGCGGTTGGGCATGGTTTACCTGCTGCTCTTGGCCGTTGGGATTGTCCTGGCTTTTGGGCTTTCGAGGTACATTACCCGGTCCGTGCAAATGGAACGAGAGCTCGCTTGGCGCGAAATGGCCAAACAGGTAGCGCACGAAATCAAGAATCCGTTAACCCCCATGCGCTTAAACGTGCAATTATTACCCACCCAGTTTACCGACTTATCCCCCAAGGAGTCTGAAAAGTTGGACACACATACGCAAGCCATGCTCGAACAGATCGATTTGTTGAGCGATATTGCCACGGCTTTTTCTCACTATGCGCAAATGCCCCAAGCCAATGCAGAGGTGTTTGACTGGGCTGAAGAGACCAAGCAGGCGCGTATGATTTATCCGCAGCCATGGATAGCGGTTAAAGGCGCTGAGGGGCCGATTATGGTGTCTATGGATCGATCTCAGTGGACCCGCGTAGTCACCAATTTGTTGAACAACAGCATTCAAGCGCTTGCAGAAGTCAATCATCCCCGGATCACCATTGAATTTACCCAGGAAGGACGTTGGGGGATATGCCGGTTTACAGACAACGGCCCAGGCGTGCCAGCCCACCTAATTCAGCGTATTTTCGAGCCCAGATTTACCACCAAATCCAGCGGCATGGGGCTTGGCCTTGCTGTGGTGCGCACGGTGATGCAAGCCTCTGGAGGGTCGATTGCTTTTGAGCCGAACCCCCATGGAGGAGCACAATTTATCCTCAGGCTCCCCAGGAAACAAAACACGCAAGAACAGACCTAAATGAGTCATTTAGATCGATAGAAAACAAGTTATGGAACAACCCTTAGTAATACTGGAACGCCAAGATCGGGTAGCGCTGGTCACCATTAATCGACCCGAAAAGTTAAACGCCTTAAACACAGGCGTGATCTCTGCGCTGGCTAGTTTGATGGAGGAATTAAACAAAGACACCTACATCAGAGCCATAGTGCTGACAGGTGCTGGCAACAAGGCTTTTGTAGCGGGCGCAGACATATCGGAATTCTCCACCTTTAATGCCAAAGAAGGTTATGCCCTGGCCCATCAAGGACAGGAGCAACTTTTTGACCGCATTGCCTTGATGGATAAACCGGTGATTGCCGCCATCAATGGTTATGCATTGGGTGGGGGATTAGAGCTGGCGATGGCTTGCCATTTTCGCTACGCCTCCACCCATGCCAAGATGGGACTTCCCGAGGTGACCTTGGGATTGATACCCGGGTATGGAGGGACACAGCGCCTACCCGCCCTAGTGGGCAGTGGTCTCGCCCTAGAGATGATGACTTCTGCGCAGATGATCGACGCGGACCAAGCCTATGCGGCAGGTTTAGTCAACAAAGTAGTTGCCTTGGATGAATTGGTGCCCGCTGCTTGTGCTGTGGGGAAGAAAATAGCCCAAAACGCACCTGGTGCTGTGGCGCATGCACTTCGAGCAGTGCGCGCCGGTGCTGGAGCACAACCGGGAACGCCAGGATATGAAGTGGAGAAAAAAGCGTTTTCAGCTTGTTTTGGCACTGCAGAGTTCACTGAGGGCGTTGGGGCCTTTTTGGCCAAACGAACCCCCGATTTTTAAGGCCAATACCCAAAGCGTCAAACATTTTTATACCTTCACGAAACACATAAAAACCAACCCGATGAAAAAAAGTAGTTCATGGATTCTTGCGCTGAGCACAGCCACTATTTGCTCTGTGTTTGCGCAAAAAACCAATGCGCCTGTGCCTACAGAGGCGCAAGATTGGTTAAAAGCCAGTCAATACCACCAACAAAAATTGACGCAAAGCCC
>DFSJ01000094.1:0-3952 GCA_002378585.1 Flavobacteriaceae bacterium UBA3440
ATGGAAATGGTTCAAGATGCTGGTCAAGTGTCCCAAAGACTGGTATACCGATATCCAGACTTTCCTCATAATACAGGCTATGAGTTGCGTTACGGACTTTAGTTCATGGCGATTCATCTATTGATCAATAGATTCGATTATTTGGTGTAATTTTGCACAAAATTTTAAAAAATGAGTGCAAATAGAACATTTACCATGATCAAACCAGATGCAGTCGCTAAAGGCTACATCGGGGGAATTTTGGCACAAATCAATGAGGCTGGATTTAAAATTGTAGCCATGAAATACACCCAACTCAGCCGATTGGATGCGGAGCGTTTCTATGCGGTGCATAGCGAGCGTCCATTTTTTGGGGAGTTAGTAGCTTTTATGACTTCTGGACCTATTGTGGCCGCTGTGCTTGAGAAGGACAACGCCGTTCAAGATTTTAGAACATTAATTGGTTCCACGAATCCAGCAGAGGCAGCTGAAGGTACTATTCGCCAAAGATATGCCTCATCTATTGGAGAAAATGCCGTACACGGATCTGATTCGGATGAAAATGCGGCTATTGAGTCTGCGTTCCATTTTTCTGGAAGAGAGATCTTTTAACAATCTTACCATGAAGGCCTAGTCATTAACTTATCGAAGGTAAATGTGTTCGATGAGGTTTTTTCCTAGGCCTTCATTCATCATAGCGATGATTTTTTGTTTACCCATGCTTAGCTCACTGCGCAAAACAGAAGAGGTGAGCACTACGCTTAACGTTGAGCCGCGGAGGGCGACACTCTGGGTGTAACTCATCACTCCCGGTCCCATAAGCTCACCCCATAATTCTTGAACATTTACGGCATCAAGTCCGCTGGTTAAATCATTTTGTTCGATAAACTGATTGACTAGGTCTTGTATTTTGATGGGCTCGTGGTTTCTTTTCATGGCAATTCAATCATGGTGTATCCTTGCCCAGTAGCTTGAACAATCTTTTCAGTCCGCTCAAAATTAGTATCGCTGATAAACAGTTGCCCAAATCGGTTTTGATTCACCAAATCTACCAGCTGAGCGACTCTTTGGTCATCTAATTTGTCAAATATATCGTCCAACAACAATATAGGTTGCGTTTGGGTGTGTTTTTGGATAAAGGCAAACTGCGCCAGTTTCAATGCGATCAAGAATGATTTTTGTTGTCCCTGGCTGCCAAATTTTTTGATCGGATGGCCGTCAATTTCAAACGATAAGTCATCTTTATGAATACCGCAACTAGTATACTGTATCGCGCGATCTTTGGAGAGGCATTCGCTCAGTTGTGCCCCGTAATCTCCCTGGTGAAGTTGACTCTGGTACTGAATACTTACTGATTCTTTTCCTTGGCTGATTTGTCGATACTGCTGTTCAAACAACGGTATAAATTCTTCAAGAAAGACTTTTCTTTTCTGGTAAATGGGCAGGCCATAATCCCGCAGCTGTGCATCGTATACACTTAGTGTTTCCTTATCAAATTTGTGGTTTAGGGCAAAGTATTTGAGCAGTGCATTGCGCTGAGATAGTGTCTGGTTGTAGCTCAATAGCAAGTTTAAGTAATGGTGGTCTGATTGAGCAATGATTCCATCGATTAATTTCCTGCGCACCTCACTGCCTTCCACGATGAGGTCTCGATCAGCAGGTGAAATCATGACCAATGGGAGCACACCGATATGGTCTGCTAGTTTATCATATATCTTTCCATTGCGTTTGATCACCTTTTTGGATCCAATTTTCAGGCTACATACCACAGTCTCTTCTTGACCTTCTTTGTCAAAGAGCCCTTGAATCAAAAAAAAGTCCTGGTCGTGTCTGATATTTTGTGATGACTGGGGGTTAAAGTAGCTTTTGCCCAAGGCCAAATGGTAAATAGCGTCCAGTACATTTGTTTTTCCTTGGCCATTAGGTCCGACCACACAATTGATTTTAGCGCCGAAATCAATCGATTTCTCTATGAAATTTTTGTAGTTAACCAGTGTCAGGTGTTTTAGAAACATAGAGCGTTTATAGGCAAAAATCACTTTTTTTGGGACCTGCAAATTATTGAAAATAAACGAAAGAATACCCTTTTGGGTTTGGATAAAAACTTTATTTTTGCCCTCTAAATCTCATATAGATGGCTACATATCAAAAAAGAGGCTACAAACCAAAAGCCCAAGAAGAAATAGAAGAAGTAACTCAGGAATCGAGCACAACAGCGGAGGTTTTTACCACTTTAGATGAAAGCGCTTCTAAATCGGAGGCTTGGGTGTCTCAAAATCAAAACATTATTCTAGGAGTCATTGCCGTAATTGCCGTGGCCGTGTTAGGATACTTGGGATACCAACAATGGGTGCAAAAGCCCTTGGAACGTGAAGCGTCTAACGAATTGTACTACGCCCAACGTTACTTTGACCAAGCGTTGATCACCCAACAATCTCAAGACTCTCTTTTTACACTCGCCCTCGAAGGCGCAGAAGGCAAATACGGTTTTGTTGAAATTGCCGAACAGTACGCTGGCACGAAAGCAGCGGATTTAGCGGCTTATGGAGCGGGTCTTTCCTACCTTCATTTGGGTCAATTTGAACAAGCTGTGAGTTATTTATCAGGTTTCAAAACAGATGATGCATTGATGCAGGCCTTAGCATTAGGTGCCCTAGGAGATGCTCAGTCTGAGCTTGGAGATAAAGAGGCAGGATTGAAATCTTATGTTGCCGCTGCTTCGCACAGCAACAACGAATTTTCTGCTCCTCGTTTTTGGTTTAAAGCGGGTGTATTGGCCCAGGAATTAGGCCAAACAGGAAGTGCTATAGAGTATTTCAAGACCGTTTCCGACCAGTATCCTAATGCCGTAGAGGCGAGCTCAGTAGATGCCCTGTTGGGTAGTTTGCAGGCAGAAGAATAATGGCTACTTCAGGAACTGATTTATCTTTCTTTGATGCGTCAAGTCTCCCCTCCGGTGAGCACATGCGTGTGGGGATTGCTGTGGCAGAGTGGAATAGCGAAATCACTGAAAACTTGTATCGAGGAGCAGTAGATACACTATCTGCTCTGGGAGTTGTTTCAAACAATATACATACGTACCGCGTACCAGGTGCTTTTGAATTGCCACACGCGTGTAAAAAGCTTATTGATCGCCATCAACTCTCCGCGGTTATTGCCATTGGAAGTGTCATCCAAGGGGAAACAAAACATTTTGATTTCATTTGTCAATCCACCGCTCAAGGGATTATGAATCTCAATACGGACCAAAATGTTCCGGTTATATTTTGTGTGTTGACGGACAACAACCTTCAACAAGCTATCGATCGTTCAGGAGGTAAACACGGAAACAAAGGGGTTGAAGCTGCTGTAGCTGCTGTAAAAATGGCGGCATTATAACCGTATTTTTGTAAATAACTTAGCAAAGTAAACCCAGGTCTATCCTGGGTTTTTGTTTATTTTTGGATTAAGTTGATTCTCATGAAACTACCTACGCTATTTAAACAAAACAAAAACAAGTCGTTTTCCTATACCCCTAGGTATTACAACCCGAGGAAAGAGCGTTTGGAATTGTTGGTTAAAAAACAAGAAGCCGCCGATCTGCCTCTAACGGGTATGGTGTCTAGAGCCTCTGGTAGAAGGTCTTTTCGCGCTGACTGGCGCGCTCAAAAAAACCAGACTGAAAGCAAAAACCGAAGGACTAGGCTGTTCTTTATATTCGTTTTTTTGATTCTATTTTTCTTGGCGCTTGTCAAGACTGGAGTGCTTAACTGGGTTGTATAATGGGTGGAATAATCAAACGCCTTGAGGCCCACGTTGCCAATCAGATTGCCGCAGGAGAAGTTGTTCAACGCCCTAGTTCAGCGCTTAAGGAACTGTTGGAGAACGCAGTTGATTCGGGAGCAAGTAGGATAGAAGTATTTTTGGGTGACGGCGGTAAGCAGTTGATCAAGGTGGTTGATAACGGTCAAGGTATAGATCGAGATGATCTTCC
>DFSJ01000094.1:4280-4483 GCA_002378585.1 Flavobacteriaceae bacterium UBA3440
CAAACCAAGGGTTTTAGAGGTGAGGCATTGGCTTCGATTGCCTCGATAGCTCAATTGCGCATACAGAGTAAAACCGTTGAAGCTGAAGAAGGATATGTGCTGACAGCTCAGGGTAGTCATTCTGTTGAGTTACACCCGATATCTAGTCCCCAAGGAACTATTGTCACTGTTCAGCATCTATTTTATAACATACCTGCGCGCAG
>DFSJ01000011.1 GCA_002378585.1 Flavobacteriaceae bacterium UBA3440
TTTACCAGTGTTTCTTCCAAGAAAGCAACTTGAAAATAAACTGTAAACAGTTGTAAAACGGTCTGTTCAATGGTTTCACGAAGCTGTAATTCAGTAATCTGGTACTGGGTGCGCAGCCGTTGGTAATTAAACCAGCGAACACCCCCATCAAACAGGGTGTAGTTTAGGGTCAATCGAGCGTTATACCCTCGTGAAATCGCCTCATTGATCGATAAATCAGGACGCGGCGTTCCATCCTCTAAAAACTGTCCCGGAAAGGAGATATCCGTATCGGCATTGTTGTACGTTGCGCCAGAGGAAACAGCTAGGTTGGGCAAAAATCCGGCATTGGCCAGTGAGCGGTTATTATCCGCTACTTCAAGCGTATTGCGGGACATCAATATGCCGTAATTGTGTTCAAGTGCTAAGGCTAGGGCATCTTCTCGAGAAAGCACCGTTTGGCCCCGCGAAAAAGCGGTGGTCAACCCTAGGGCGCACAGAAAATACAGCAAACTATTTTTCATCAGACAGATCGTTTAATTCTTTTTCTTCAGCTTCCTCTAAAATGGCTTGTTCTACCGATTCAGGTGAAGGCATCGCGCCAGATTTTAACCAGGAAACCCACACCTTGAGCTGGTTGTTAAAGGACAACAAAATAGGCAACACAATCAAGGTCAATAAAGTAGCATACCCAATACCATACGCAATCGAAATAGCCATAGGTTTTAAGAATTGGGCTTGGCGACTCTTTTCGAAAATCAAGGGAGCCAATCCAGATATGGTGGTCGCTGAGGTCAGGAAAATGGCTCTGAATCGAGATTTCCCCGCATCCAATAGTGACTCTTCAAACTTTAATCCCGATTTCAGATTGCTGTTAAACTTACCGATAAACACCAATCCATCATTCACCATGATACCAATCAATGCGATAATTCCCAAGATAGAGAGAACGTTTAAAGGGAATCCATGTAACCAGTGACCCCAGGCAACAGCGGTTAAACTAAGCGGAACCATGATAAACAACAACAAAGGTTGGGTCATACTTCTGAACGTAAAGGCAATGGTGATATAGATCATCACCAAAATAGGTATTCCTGCCTTGTTAAGTGATGTAAGTAGTTTATCCGCCTCCCGATTTTGGCCCTCATAGGAAGGGGTTACGGAAGGATATTTGGCTAAAATCTGGGGCAAAACCTCCGACTTGATCATTTCTGTAGCTTCAGTAGCGGTCGTTGCTTTGGGATCTTTTAAATCGGCGCTTAACCTGATCTCACGTCGACCCTCCAAATGGTTAATCGCCACATCTCCTCGAGCGATCTCGTAGCTAGCCACTTCGCTCAGAGGAACTCGTGCTCCAGAAGGTGTCAGTATACGCATCTGTTCCAAGTTGGTCAACGAAGAACGATCCTGGCGCTCATACCGAACCCATACACGAATTTCATCTTGCCCCCTCTGGAATCTCTGTGCCTGCGCGCCAAAAAAACCTCCGCGGACTTGATCCATCAGTGTTCTGTAATTTAAGCCCAAAGCATAGGCGTTTTCTTTCAGGCGAATGGTCACCTCTTTGATACCCGCAGGATCATTGTCCTCTACATCCTTTAGCGAGCTGTTCTCCAGCATAGCAGACTTAAGTTCCGCTTTGGCTGCTTTGAGTTCAGCAATGTTGTTACCCAATAACGAAATCGATACGGGCGACCCTCCAAAGTTACCTCCAGAGCCGTACACCAAACTCTCGACCCCAATGACGGGTCCTACCAGCTCGGCGATTTTTTTGGTCACTACTTCCGAGACCACTGCATCCGGGCGGTTTTCACCAGGTAATAAGTTAATTTCAAGCTCAGCGCGGGAAGAGCCCGGTCCTATCTGCTTGACAATATTTTCAAAAAGTTTCTTGTCCGTACCCGCTAGATATTCTTCTGTCAGCAAAGCGTCAGCCTCCCAGGCGTGCTCCTCGATCATGGAAATGATTGAATCCGTGATCCGCTCATTAGTTCCATTGGGCATGGTCAGGGTGATTTGCACCTGATCGCTAGCCACGTTGGGAAAGAACGCCGTCTTCACCACCCCACCGCCAATCGAACCAAAAGTCAATATCACCGCAGCGACAAATAGTGAAAAGACCAACAATCGATGTCTCAGTGAAAAAGACAAGAAAGGTACATACCACTGGTCGCGCATGACGCCCATAAGCCTGTCCCCTATCTTGTTGACAGAACGCAGTTGAGCAAAAACTGATCCAATCCCCTTTGAAGCGTCTTTGTCTAAAGGCTGTAATGCTTTAGAATGCGCTAAGTGGGCGGGTAAAATAAACAGGGCCTCTAACAGTGAAACAAGCAGCGTCAAAATGACAATCACAGAGACTTCGCCAAAAAACTCCCCAATACGGGAATCCAAGAACAAGAATATGGAGAACGCTAAAACTGTGGTGATGATCGCGGATACTATGGGCGGAATAACTTCTAAAGTACCCTCCAAGGCCGCTTGCATCGGTTTCTTGCCTTCCTCATACTTTTGATAGATGTTTTCTGCGATCACGATACCGTCATCTACCAAAATACCAATGACAATGATCATCCCAAATAGAGAAAGCACATTAATGGTTACGCCAAAAAGTGGAGCTAGCGCAAACATTCCCAAAAAGGAAATCGGCAACCCAAAGGCTACCCAAAAGGCCAATCGGGTATTGAGGAACAACGAAAGGAAAATCAGTACCAACAGCATTCCTTGAAACGCATTGGTCAACAACAACTCTGTGCGTTGATTTAAGGTGATCGATTGATCGCTCAACACAGTCAGGGTCAAAGCGTCGTGTGAGGCGTTAAAGTCAGCAATATATTGCTTAACTATCTCAGCGGTCGAGAGCAAATCCTCTGAATTTGTACTCGAAATAGAGACCTCTACAGCCAGGTTACCATTGATCAACGTAGCATTGGGTGTTTCTGAAAATCGGTCGCGAACCGTAGCGATATCTTTTAAATAGACGATGCGTCCGTCTGGGAACGTTTTAATGACCGCTTGAGACAATTCATCGGCGTAATATTTTTTGTTGTTGGCCCGGATCAAAAAGTCTTCGGCATCTGTTTTTAACTGTCCCCCTGTCACCAAGAGGTTACTGCTCCCCACCGCTTGGGCTACTTCAGCAAAACTTAAATTATAGGCCAGTAACTGACTCTCTTGAACGGCAATTTCAATTTCCTCGGCGGGAAATCCACTCACGTTAATTTGAGAAATGCCTTTAATGGCCCGGAGGTCATTCTCTATTTGTCGGGCAATGTCCTTTAGGTTTTTGAGTGGAATATTCCCACTCAGACCAAAAGAAATAGTAGGTCGAACTACTTCCTGTTTGGCCACCACCAAGGGCTCCATACCCGTAGGAAAACTGGGTACCCGGTCTACTGCGTTCTTGACTTCCAAGAGCATAAAATCAATATTCCGCTCTTTTTCAACCTCAACGATAATCGAGCCAGAATTCTCCCTAGAAACTGAAGTAACTCGCTCAACGCCTTGTAACCCTTTTAAGTTGTCCTCTATTTTCAACACCACCCCCTCTTCAATTTCTAAAGGAGACGCCCCAGGATAATTTACCGCAATAGTCACTATGTGCGACTCAGTTAGGGGAAAAAAGGAAGACTTTAGCGACTTAAAGCCCAGATATCCGAAAAGTGCAAAGGCAAAAATCACCACATTTACCGCAACGTGGTACTTTGTAAAATATTGAATCAGCTTTTTCATGGATACACTATTGGACTGAGGCAGTTGGCAAAACGGGCATTCCTTCAAAGGCTCCTACCAAAGGTTTGGCCAAAACAATTGTCCCGTCAGGAATTCCTTTGACAACGGCTTGCTTTTCCGCGTAATGAACCACCTGAACATCGATGAGTTTTAATTGATTGTCTACCACAGAAAAAACTTGTTGGTCAGCAGTGACCAGACCGCGGTCTAGGGCAAATGCGTTATCTATGGCTTGAGCCTGAAGATCAGCATTTAAATATACTCCTTCCGCTAATGCCGTGCTGCGCACACCGATAAATACCCGAATTGACTGAGTGGTGGCGTCGACGCTTTGATTGATTCTTTTGACCACACCTGTATAGTTCTGAGACCCATCCAAGGCATGAAGCTGAACAGAGGCTCCAGTTTTTAATTGAGCGGCGTAGGATGGAGCCACGGAAACAGCTAGCTCATAATCCCCTGCCCCTATAAATGTACCCAAGGATTGGCCTGGGCGAATCAAGCTACCTTCCGTTACCTGTGCGTTGACTAAAACACCGTCAAAGGGTGCCCGCACAGTATAAAAATCTAAATTTTGTTCTTGAGCCTTCAGTGCGTAATAGGCAGCAACCACTCCGCGTCCGGTGACGTAATTCTTCACACCTGAATCTGTAAACTCGGGTAGTTTTGGCGTTGGGCTATTGATCGACCACTGTGCCGTATAATTAGACCAAACGTTGTATGCATTGGGAAAATCAAGCTTTAAATCGGGAAGCAAAGCAGTGACCTGATTGTAAAAATTGGCGCGTTGAGCCAGAACACCCGCTTGGTATTCAGAGGCATCCACTTTTAACAACACCTCTCCTTTTTTATAGGATGTACCCGCGCGGAACAAATGAGCTCCTGGCTGCAAAACACCTTGAACGCGAGCGGTCAATTCTACGCGGTTCACGGCTTGTAGTAATCCGTTGGCTGGAAGCGATACCGATACCGATCCATTGCTGACTATCTGGGTCAACACCTGTTTGGTGGTGTCTTGCTTTTTAGGTTGATAGGGGACTTTGCTGTTGGCGATTACTCCTGAAAAAAATAAGGCCAATGCGATAACTACAAGTCCTAGTACAGCGAGTAGGACCTTACGGATGTTGTTTGTGTTCATATAATTGTGCTATTTATGGCAAGCCATAATCTATTTGACAAAAATACGCACAAAAGGTTTAAGCAGAGGCTACAATTATGCCTCTAAAGCTTCTGTCAAAATTTCCCACTCGGCCATTACGTTATTCAGCTCTTGTTTGGCAGCTTGATAGCGGTCAAAAAAGGCAGGGTCTTGAGCCGTTTCCTCGTACTGTTCAGCGAGCAACTTATCTTGAGCGGCGATTGTTTTTTCCAATTCTTGGATGCGCGCTTCAACCTGACTTAGCTTGTTGCGCATGGTCTTGTCCCTTTTCTCATCCCGTATCGGGGCAGAAGACTTGACTTTAGTGGTAGCCACGGGCTCTTTTCGTTCGATGGCCCTAAAATCTTGAGCGGCTCGTTGGTCTAAATAAAACTGAATGTCACCTAAGTATTCTCGAATCTTAGCGTCTTTGAATTCATATACCTTATGGGTCAATCCCTGCAAGAAGTCCCGGTCGTGAGACAC
>DFSJ01000099.1:0-3229 GCA_002378585.1 Flavobacteriaceae bacterium UBA3440
AAGCCAGGCAGTGCCTTCACTGAGCAAGGCAAAATCACGGAACACATTATCCCTGACTTCACACTCGTAGTCCAAGACGGATCTATAGATGTCCAACTCAACGGCAGGAACGCACCCGAGTTACACGTATCACAAGCGTACCAAACGCTCATGCATACCTATAAAGACGGAGCAGACAAGACACCAAGCCTGAAGGAGGCAGTCACCTTTATCAAGCATAAACTCGATGCCGCTCAATGGTTTATCGACGCCATCAGACAGAGACAAGACACCTTGCTCAGAACGATGAATGCCATAGTTGCCCATCAAAAAGAGTATTTTCTCACCGGAGATGAAACAAAAATAAAGCCGTTGATTTTAAAGGATATCGCTCATGAAATTCAAATGGATATATCGACGGTATCCAGGGTAGTCAACAGCAAATATGTCGATACTCCATACGGAACCCACTTAGTCAAATACTACTTTTCCGAGGGCATGAAAAATGATCAAGGGGACGATATATCCACCAAAGAAATTAAAACAATCTTGGGTCAAATCATCGAAGCGGAGGACAAGTCGAAACCATTAAACGACGATGATCTCACCAAAATACTCAAAGAAAAAGGGTACCCGATCGCGAGAAGAACAGTGGCCAAATATCGAGAGCAGCTTGGTCTTCCCGTAGCGAGACTCAGAAAATCACTATAAAATAAAAAACCCCAGTACTTGTGTACTGGGGTTTTTTCGTAGATCACAACAAAAACTACTCTAAGTTTCTAAATGCATCACCGTTGTAGGTGGTGTAATTAATCTTCAGAGAGTTTACTTTTCTCAACTCCATTTTAATATCTTGGATAATACCCATATTGGCATTTTTATCCACCTTAAGAGAGGTGGTCAAAACATTTTGAAGTTCTTGTGCTTTTTTGGCGCGTTCTGCCAAAATATAAGCCCCTACTTCTTTAGCATCAGCAAACTTATCGTTTAACTGTACTTTGGTTTCGGTACCAAACGCTTTTTGATACTCGCGAGTGGGTTTACCGGCATACACATAGATCACACGATCCTTTTTATCCAACTTTTTAATTTCGTTGGCATTAGGTAACGTGTTTTCAATTTTCAAAGAACTGTCCTTCATCACCGTTACGGTCATAAAGAAGAACAACAGCATGAAAACGATATCCGGCAAAGAAGCTGTAGAAACTGGTGGCAAATCGCCGCTTTTCTTCTTGTTAAACTTTG
The DNA here is from genome assembly GCA_002378585.1 of Flavobacteriaceae bacterium UBA3440. GTDB lineage: Bacteria > Bacteroidota > Bacteroidia > Flavobacteriales > Flavobacteriaceae > MAG-120531. The sequence continues at coordinate 1,225 of DFSJ01000099.1, forward strand.
ACATAATTTATCGTTTAAAATTATTTAATAGCTGTTTCAGCCTCAGAGAACTTCTGTGGATACAAATCTTGAATACGCTTCACTTTCTCTTTTAACTCCTCACGAATTTCGCTAGGTGTTTCTGGATTGTTGTACAAGTCTTCCATCTCGGTGAAATTTCTACGGTACAAACGCTGCGCTTCACGATTCCTTAGGTCGTTATAGGCTCCTACAATCTCGTTTTGAACGGCAATGTATACACCATACTTGGTTTCACGATCACTTTTCAAAGAGACAATTGCTTTTTCAGGATTATCTGAAGAACTCGCATCCCTTAATCCCTGACAATAATCACAGAACGGGTTATCTTGAGTAGCTTCAGACTTGGATAAACCTCCATTATCCAAAAAGGCAATTACCGATGTGCGCAAATCAGCCAATTCAACGGGTTGTTCATCTGCAAGTATTTGTCCATACTTGTTAACGTTCACCAAGAAAATGTTCTTTTGTTTAATAACAACGTCTGTATCAGGCGGTTCAATCGGAGGCAGCATACGGTCTAAGCCTGCATCAGTTTCAATAGTCGTGGTGACCAAGAAAAAGATGAGCAGCAAGAACGCAATGTCCGCCATTGAGCCAGCATTTACTTCTGGTGGTGCTCCTCTTCTAGCCATAATATTACTTTTTAAATACGCGTTTAAGACCTGGTCCTACCATGAGAACCACAGCGATCAGCATGAGGATGAAAAATACATTCAAGCCCATTCCAATATTTCTGATGGTTGATTCAGTAGTTTCAATCCCAAGATTGGCCATTTCTTCAACGCTAACATCAGAACCGCTGGAAAGGATGTAGGAGAGCAAAACAACTACCAACAATCCACCCAAAGACTTCAAGGTACTGACTAATATAGCTTTAGATGAAAGAATTCTCTTGATGGCAAAATATAATGTAGAAAATATAGCAATCGCCAACAACAAGTACGTGATCATGAACATTAAGCTCATAGAAGTACTTTCAACTGCCTCACTGGCAGGCATCTCCGCATCCGGAAGTTGAAACCACAGAATGGTTCCAATCAAGCCCAATGCGATTAATGCAATTTTTAAAAACTTATGCATGATTATATAACTTTAAATTGGGGCTTGATTATTTTTTGGTGTTCGCAGCCAACATATCGATCAAAGCGATAGAAGAATCTTCCATATCATTGATGATGCTGTCGATCTTTGCTACGATGTAGTTGTAGAAAATCTGCAAAATGATCGCAGTAATCAAACCAAATACGGTAGTCAAAAGGGCTACTTGGATATCACCAGCGATCAAAGACGCGCTCAAGTTACCTACAGCAGCAATTTTTTGGAACGCCTGAATCATCCCGATTACAGTACCCATGAACCCAAGCATCGGAGCTACTGCAATAAATAAAGATAACCAAGAAACGTTTTTCTCTAATTGACCCATTTGCACACCTCCGTAGGCAACTACTGCTTTTTCAGCAGATTCAATACCTTCTTTAGCGCGATCTAACCCTTGGTAGTAGATAGAAGCAACAGGACCTTTGGTATTTCTGCACAATTCTTTAGCAGCTTCAATCCCGCCAGAAGCTAATGCAGCCTCTACGTCTTCTCTAAGTTTAGCGGTGTTGGTTGTAGACAAGTTCAAGAAAATGATACGCTCGATGGCTACAGCCAAACCGAGGATCAAAGAAAGCAATACAATTCCCATGAAGGATGCACCTCCCTGGATGAATTGCTCTTTTAACACTTGTGTAAATCCTTTGGCTGCGGGAGCCTCTTCTTGCAAAACAACGGCAGCTGTAGTCAATGCAGCAGACATTTGACCAGCGATTGCTTTTGCGCTTACGATACTTGTACTTGTAACAAATAACCCAGCTACTGCTAGGATTGAAAATGGTTTTTTCATTGTGATCAACTTAAATTTTAGTTAGTTAATGGTGTTAAAGATAAAAAAATTAGTCAATAAAAAATTAAAACTTACTCAGCAGAGAGGAAGGGATTCGAA
>DFSJ01000099.1:3514-4252 GCA_002378585.1 Flavobacteriaceae bacterium UBA3440
GCAGAGAGGAAGGGATTCGAACCCTCGATACACTTTTGGTGTATACACACTTTCCAGGCGTGCGCCTTCGACCACTCGGCCACCTCTCTAGTTTAAAAAACGGTCCAAATAACAAAAAAAAAGCTAGTAAATCAAACGATTGCGGTTAATTATTTTGCTCGCCACACAAAGAAGTTGACCACAGCGACCTAAGTTCTTGAGGGTCAATTTCAGAGCCCAACAAAACCATCAATTTGGCCAGGGCGGCCTCCGTAGTTAAATCTCTTCCACTGAGAATTTCCGGATGATTAAAACGGATACTTGTTTGGTAGTGATCATCCAACACCCCCCCACCAGCACACTGTGTTACGTGGCATAAAAGCACGTTTTGAGCTAGCGCCTCATGGATGATTTCGTGCAGCCAAGGTGCGTCTGGAGCATTCCCGGCACCAAAAGATTCGATTAACACGGCCGAGAGACCTGCCTCGAGCAGCACAGAGCGAACCAGTGACTGAGGCATACCAGGATATAGCTTCAGAAGCCCTACCTTATTGTTCAAGCGTTTATGAAAAACGGGGGAAGCAAGCATACTGCGCCACAAATATCCGTGGTTAACCTCTAATTGAACCCCGGATTCCACCAGCGCAGGATAGTTAAACGAGGCAAAAGCATTGAAATGAGAGGCGCTTACCTTAGTAGTCCTGTTGGCTCTATATAATTTGTATTCAAAATACAGACCTACTTCTTGAATCACGGGAA
>DFSJ01000099.1:4593-4993 GCA_002378585.1 Flavobacteriaceae bacterium UBA3440
TCGGTCCTTAAATCACCGATGGGCAACTGTGAACCCGTGAAGATGATCGGCTTGGGTAAGCCGCGCACCATAAACGACAAAGCAGAAGCGGTATAACTCATGGTGTCGCTGCCGTGTAACACTACGAATCCGTCGTAGTTCTGGTGGTTAACCTCCAATAATTCCACTAATTCAATCCAGTGACTGGGTTGCATGTTACTGGAATCCATGGGTTGAGCAAAAGAAATAGAAGAGATGATACAATCCAGCCATTTCAATTCGGGAATCTGGGCTACCAAATGATCAAAGTCAAATGGTTTCAATGCACCATCCTCCGGATCTTTCACCATACCGATGGTCCCACCGGTGTAAATCACCAAAATTTTGGCTTTATAAGGTTTCATCAGACCAGTTAAATAGG
>DFSJ01000139.1:0-11792 GCA_002378585.1 Flavobacteriaceae bacterium UBA3440
TTTCTCAAAGGGATTACCCAAGAAGATCAATTGAAAAAATACGCTCTAATACTGATTAATCAGGAAGGGTCCGCATGGGTGGAAACCGATATGAGGGCAATGATGAATCCCACACGCATGAAAACCATTGGTCAATGCGCTGAAAAGCTGGTATCCCATATACACATGAAATGCCCTAAATGCAAGACACTTGGATTTTCTCCAGATAAACCCCTTCATGGGCTGCCTTGTGCGCAGTGCGGACAACCCACTAGTTCTGTGATGGGTTGGCTTCATCGTTGCGCTCGTTGCGGATACCAACAATTGGAACACAATAAAGGGGGAAAACTTCTAGAAGACCCAGGGTTTTGCACTTATTGTAATCCATAAACATTTATTATATAATGCATAATAAACATATATAAAAATAAATAAAACTGATGTCACAACTTTGCCTCCAAAAATGAATCCACTCAAAAGATTTTTTATCGCATGCTTCCTGGCCTTCTGGCTGATCGCGCTCCTTTGGCTAGAAATAGATCTATTTGCTGAGGCCTTCTGCGCCAGCTTTATCATTATGATTGCTCTGTGGATACGTGAAAGAAACCTAAACCAACCCCATGAACAAACAAAAAATTAAATCAAAAGATTTGGACCTTTCACTGTTGGAAGGAAATTTTGAAAAAAAGGAATTGAATCAATTGCTCGGTCAATGGATTGCGCAACAGATCAATCAGTGCAAGATAGATCGTTGGGCGGCATGGGAAAGAAATCATCAGATAGATACTACTGCTTTTGACCTACAAATTGAAAAATTGAGGGAACAGCGCGCCATTATTGAATCGTACTTAAGCAGTATTGAGCCGACAGGCAATCACAAGATTGCCGCGCAAATCAATGTTCAACTTAAGGCTTAATCGATTTGGAATGGAATTTATTGGCTGACAACTTCAGCAACCCTGCTTTACTTTTTTTTATTTTAGGCTTATTGGCCGTTCAATTAAAAAGCGACCTGACCATACCGGAACACTCCTCAAAATTCATCACCTTATATCTGTTGTTTTCTATTGGTTTTCGAGGTGGGCAAGAACTGGCCCACAGCTCTATGGACGCTGAAATGATCGGGACTTTGGTGGCGGGGATATTGGCTTCAGCACTAGTGCCTCTCTACACGTTTTACCTGCTGAAAAGAAAATTAGGCGTAGAAAATGCAGGAGCTATTGCAGCCTCTTATGGATCTGTCAGCGCGGTTACCTTCATCACCGCAGTTGCATTTTTAGAGACACATCAGATTCACTTTGGCGGGCATATGGTGGCCGTAATGGCCTCTATGGAAGCCCCCGCCATTGTGACGGGAATGCTTTTGATTTCCTTACATCGCGAAAAACAGACCAATGAAATCCCCATCGTGCAAACAGTCAAACACGCATTTACTAACGGCAGTGTATTTCTGATTTTGGGGAGCTTGCTCATCGGGTATATAACCAGTGACGCCCAAGCTGAAGGCATCAAGCCATTTACCACGGATTTATTCAAAGGATTCTTGGCGATATTTCTTTTGGACATGGGGATTACCAGCGGAAAAAAATTGAAATCATTTTGGAAACACGGTTGGTTTACCGTGGTATTTGCCATTGGAATTCCACTGATTAACGGATCGCTCATGGCCTTTATCAGTGATCTATTTATGGTTACTGAAGGAAATCGATTGTTGTTATCCGTCCTAGCTGCAAGTGCCTCATACATCGCTGTGCCCGCAGCCATGCGTCTGGCTGCGCCAAAGGCCAACCCAGGGATCTATATTCCCATGGCCTTGGCAGTAACCTTTCCGATGAATATTATCTTTGGAATACCTTGGTACCTCTACTTGATTCACCTAACCATGTAATAATTAGGTGTAGCTCGCTCTTTTTAGCTTGTCATTCAATGCGGAGCCCAAACCATGCTCAGCAAACCAAGTGGTGACTATCAAATCAAAATTTTGTTCATCAAGTTTATCCAATACTCGATAAAAATGATGGGCGACAGCCTCAAGTGACAGATCATCTGACCAGTAAAACACATCGGCAGGGATTGATTCAAAAACGGGCATCGGCTCTTGGGCAACTATAGCAACACGCCCATAATTTTCGGAAAGTTGATGCACCTCATCCCATAGATCAACCACTAATAAGGGTGTTTTTGGAGCGTAATGCTTGGGGTACATCCCAGGGGCCAACACCTCCTTGTGGGTCCCGGGCCTAAATAAAATATCTGGACAGACCTCTTTAAGCTGGTCGAAAGTGATGGACCCTAAGCGAAATACCTCAGGAATCCCCTCAGGTGTAAAGCCCACAATGGTAGACTCTATACCCAAGCTACAATCGCCTCCATCCAACACTAAGGGGACTTGGTCGCCTAAATTGCGGACGACATGAGCCGCAGAGGTTGGACTCAAGGTGCCAAATAGGTTGGCGCTTGGAGCAACAATTGGGTTGGGGTATGCCTCGAGCAAAGCAAGAGCCACTGGATGGTTGGGTACCCGAACGGCAAAAGTAGATTTGCCTGCTGTAATCTGATCGGGTATATGCGCTTTTTTGGGCAAAACTAAAGTCAGGGGGCCTGGCCAAAACACCTTGGCTAGTGCTTCCGCTTGGGGATAAAAAACCAATGCGTGGGATTGAGCATGCGCTAGTGAAGCCACATGGAGAATCAAAGGATTAAAGCTGGGGCGTTTTTTAACTCGATAAACTTCAGCAACGCCCTGAGGATTTAGGGCATCAGCTGCCAGACCGTAAACGGTTTCGGTAGGCATGCCAATCACCCTTCCTGAGCGAAGCAAATCAGAAGCTGATTTAATATCACGAGAAATCATAGGGCAAATGTACCCTGGACCGAGGGTAAAAACCAAGGATGGGCCTATTATTTTTTATGCATTTGATAAATGTATTAAATGAAAATAATCTGTTATCGGGGGGTAACTTTGAAAATAAAATATTTGACCTATGAAACAGATTGCTTTTTTATTATCGATGTGCTTTATGGCTAGTTGTGCAGTAATCAGACCGGGAGAAGCTGGTGTAAAACAACGCTTTGGACATTTTTCTGAAGGAGTTAAAACAGAGGGATTGGTGTTTTTCAATCCGATTACCTCTAAAGTGGTCAAAGCATCCATTCAAACCAACAACATCGAGTTGTTTTTAAACCTGCCCAGTAAAGAAGGGTTAAGTGTTGATTCTGAAATCTCTATTCTTTACCGTTTAGAGACGGAAAAAGTACCCCAGGTGCTTCAAGAGATCGGCAAAGACTACAAGTCCATCATCACCAGTGTCTTTAGATCAGCCTCGGCAGATGTGTGTGCTCAGTTTTTTGCCAAAGATATGCACTCCGGAAAGCGGGCTGATATCGAGTACTCCATCAAAGGAAAAATGGAAGAAACCTTGGCCAACCAGGGTATTATCATCGAAGCCGTGCTGCTCAAAAGCATCCAACTGCCTAGAGGGCTCTCTTCCTCTATAGAACAAAAATTGCAGGCAGAGCAAGATGCCATGCGCATGGTGTTTTTACTTGATCAATCAAAACTTGAAGCGGAACGCAAAATTATCGAAGCCACCGGTGAGCGCGATGCCCAAAAGATATTGGCCGAAGGCCTCACTGATGAAATCATCAAAATCCGAAGCATTGAAGCTTTTATCGAGCTTTCAAAATCCAACAATGCCAAGGTCATTATCAGTGACGGACAGGCCCCCTATCTAATCAATGGGGTAAAAGAATAGGGGTGACCTTATTGTTTGTTTGTTAGTTAAGTTGTGTTAAAGCACCCCAAGTGGGTGCTTTTTCTATTCGTACAACTTGATCCATTCCACCTGCTGATGTTCATCAAATTTAACGACCAAACTGCGCAAATTCATCGACCAAAACCCAAACGCCTTGACCTGATCTATGGTGTAGTAATAATGATTGTTTTCAGAACGTGTTTCTGGACCTAACAAACGCAGCACCTCAGGCTTTGAAAGCGCCCTCAATTCTTGACTGTACAAAACCTCGCGATAAATTTCAGGTCTAAAAGGGTACACATCGCCCTCTTTTTTTTGCCATTTCTGAGAATCAAAGGGCATGGTAAGATCTTTCAAATGTTGCTCTATCCCCAAACTATGCAACTCGTGATTCACTGGTTTACGGTAGTCCACCGTGTTCTGGTCCCCGTCTTTATCGGAAGCACAAGCGAAACAAACCACACAAATCAGCCAATAAACTCGACGCATCATGTTTTTTTTGTTGAGGAAAGCAACGTTAACCGCTCGGGTTCTGGGAAACGCTCAATGGCATACCGAATAGTTGTCCGAGGCAGTTGTTTCCCCCACTGCTCAAGAAAACTGCGCAACACCGCTACATCTCTTTTACCAACCTCGCGCAGCATCCATCCACACGCCTTATGCATCAATGATTCAGGATCCTCTTTCAATGTTAGGCAAAATGATAGTATTTCTTCAAAACGATCTTTTTTGATTAAGTGTAAACAAGCAACTACGGCAATACGTCTGGTCCACAAATGATCGCTGTTTACCCAGTCATACAAGACTTCGGTACCGTATTGAGCGCTATGCTCACCAACAATGATATGAGCGCTTAAATCGACTAAGTCCCAATTATTAATGCGCTCAAAATGATGGGTGTAAAATTCGTACACGGTGTTTCTCTCTGACGCTGTTTTGGCTTTTTTGAATTGCTCCACCAAGATCAATACGCCCACCATACGTACTTCATGAACCTGGTGATCCAACAGTGTATGTACTTCTTTGAGGGGTAGTCTACCGTATTGCTGGGCAATTGCTCTTGCTTGGGGATTGCGCACGCCCCAGAAAACATCTCCAGCACCGTATTGGCCCGGATCGGTTTTAAAAAACCTTTGGGCCACTTCAGCATACGTTGGGGTTCCTGTAGCTTTAACAACTTCAACAACCTCTTGCGCAGAGGGAATTAAAACCATTTCTTAGATTTGAAGTAGGACAGGACGCCTATAAAAGTAACTGCCATAATTCCCAAAATGATATAGTATCCATTTGGCGAAGAAAGCTCAGGCATATACTTGAAATTCATACCGTAAACTCCTGCCAAAAAAGTTAGTGGAATAAAGGTCACTGAAAAAATAGTTAGGGTTTTCATCACCTCATTGAGCTTTTGGCTCTGTAGGCTATACATCAGATTTACTGAGCTTTCAATCTCTTGAATCTCGAAATCGATTTCAGAAAGCAAAATCGCACATTGTTCCTTGAGTTCAGCAAAATACTTTTTGTGCACTTGGTGGTTGTCGATTGATTCTAACTTCAAACATATCTCTCTCAGTGAGGTTCCGGCTCTTTTTATTTTGATTAATTTCTTTTTGCTTTTTTCCAACCGCAACATCACCTCTGTGGTTGGCTCAGTATGTAGCAGTCGAGACATATCCCATTCTTTCTGTGTTAATTTTCGAAATGTCGCCTTGTAATTTTCTACAATTGATTCCAAAATCAAGTAAAATAGGTAATCGGTGCCTTGTTTGCGCACCACGCCGCGATCGTGTTCGATACGTTCCCGAATCCAACCGAAATAGTCTCCTTTTTTCTCTTGAATGCTCCAAAGTATCTGGTGATCAAACATAAAATACATCTGCTCAGATCCCAGGCTTTTTTGATCCGTTTTTAAAATGCGAATGGAAACAAAAAGTGTCTGATCTACATGAAGTAATTTATTGGCGTGCTCCGGAGCCCCCAATAACTTAATTAAAAAATCATCCCAGGTAAGCCCCTTAATCAGATGAGCAAATTCTTCCTGAAAGTGGAGTCCATAGGTGTTGATCCAGCACACAGCACTGTTGGCCAATTTTTCTCGAGCATACACTTGATCGGGAAAAGGATGGGTATCATACAACCCCTTTTGGTAGTGTATTACGGAGGTATTTTGGGCAAATGCGTTCATCAATCCACTTATTTGCCACTAATTTAGCAGAAAAAGTAACCATTTGCCTTTTTTATGCGTCTATAGATGTGTAGCCCGAGTACATGAATTTGATCAACCGCAAAAAGTCCCTCACTGAACTGATCCAACAGGCACGTCTCCATGAACGAAATGCCCAGGCGGAACTCTTTCATCGTTTTGGGGCCAAAATGCTGGGTGTTTGCAGAAACTACATCAAAGACACTCAACATGCGGAAGAGGTAATGCTCGATGGTTTTTTTAAAGCATTGACAAAAATTGACCAGTTTAAAAACGAAGGGGCTTTCGAGGGGTGGTTGCGACAAATCATGGTTCGAGAATGCCTGAGCTGGCTCCGTTCAAAAAAAGAACTATTGATCGAGCAAGATATCGACGAGCTCTATTCTCTGGCTGTGTCTGCTGAGGTAGAATCTACCTGGACAGAACAAGTGCTTTCTGAATGGGTCGATGCTCTGACACCTGGATGTAAGGTGGTTTTTATGCTTTTTGTCGTAGAAGGTTATCAACACCACGAAATTGCCCAGATGCTTGATATTACCCTAGGTGCCTCAAAGGCCCAATTAAACAAAGCCCGAAAGGCTTTACAGATCCAATATATGGAATCCAAAAAAGAACATTATGCCACACCAAGAAACTAATCCTAACCGACATACAGACGGCTTAACCCGCCTGTACACTGCCTTGAAGGAGCGGTCCGTAACTCCGTCTGAAGATGCTTGGTCCCGCTTAGCAGTGCGCTTAGACCAAACTCAAAAAAGTGATAGAAAAAAAAGAGTGCCTATTCCCCTTTGGACATGGAGTGCTGCTGCAGCTTTGGTTATTGGGTTGATCTTTTGGCCGAAAACCGTTTTAGAAACAACCAACACAGTCCTACCCATGGATCAGTTGCCCAGCACGAACCAATTTGTTGCACCCCAACAAAACGTCTCCTCCGAACCCATTAATTCGGAAATAGTCGTGATTGAGCCGTCGAGGACTAGTCAAAAGAGACAAAATAAGTCGATAGCCACAAATAGTGACCCGATCACTACCTTATCTGTCACCGAACAAGCACAAGAAAATATTACTGTTTCCAACCAACTGGAATTGGCGGTAAATCTCGTGGATAAACGAGCATTGGCGGCAGAGGTAGAGGCAGAACTGATGATTGAACGAGCGATTAATCAGCAAAAACTGCTAACCACTCCAGAAGAAAAAGTAGATCCTTATGGATTATGGCTTGAAGCAGAGGAATCCATTCAACCGCAGAGGTATTTGCCCATAATCGACTTATTAAAAACCGGATATGCTTCTGTAAAAACAGCCGTAGTCCTTCAAATAAAATAAAAACCATAAAGACAACACCGATGAAAAAACAGATTTTTATTGCCCTAGCCGCTGTATGGCTCAGCCTAGGCTCAGTAATGGCCCAAGAAAAGAAAGGGATTACTGATTACGCCAGTGCCTACAACACCATTGAACAGGAAGAAAAAGAAGCGCTAAAATCCGCATTGATGGCGATCAATGAACGATTGGAGAAAAAGTTGATTTCTGCGGAACAAGCCCAATTAGAAAAAGAGAAATTGGCCGCTTTCCACGCAAAAAATATAGAACTGCGCTGGGCCATTTTAGACAACCAAAAGGCACTGGAGGAACACAGTGCTGCACTGGCTGAGAACAAAGAAGTCGCCTACGCTGATGCAGTACTCGACCAGAGAAGATTGGAATTGGAAAAAGCAGCAACACGTACCCAAGCGCGCGCTGATTCGATTAGAACTGTTTTTGACCAAGAGCGTGAACGAATCGAGCATCATGACGACTCTATAGATCAAAGATCTGATCGATTCCAAGGCGATTGGTTTTCCTACAATGGCCCGAGTAGAGTTCGTGTAGCTTGGAAAGACAGAAATACGGATCAACGGGGAAATCAAGGACAAAACTACGTGTATTACAATACCAAGAGGTATGACGGGGCGGTATTGGCCTTTGGTTTTAACAATGCGGCCAGCGAAGGACAAGACATCAATGACTTACCCTTTAAGTTAGGAGGTTCAGGTTTTGTGGAATTCGGTTATCAAGAAACTACCCGACTGATCAGAAACAGCAACTTGATCAACATCAACTATGGAGCAACTTTGGTTTGGAATAAACTCAACATCAAAGACAACCAATATTTTGTCAACTATCGGGGACAAGTAGGCCTTGAGCCCTTCCCCTATCCAGTCAACAAAGTTAAATTCCGCACGACTCAACTGGTGTTTCCTGTCCACCTGCAACTTGGGGGAGGAAGAGGACCAGTACTCGGAGTCGGTGGTTTTGGTGGATTTACCTTGACGCACATGCAAAAAATCAAATACGAACGACAAGGTGATGACTTGAAAGACAAATTGAAAAATCAGTACAACGTCAACGAATTTGTCTATGGGGTGAGTGGTTATGTTTCTATGGGCGATGCGGCACTGTACGCCAAACTCTACCTGTCTCCTTTGTTTAAAAATCAATTGGAGGACCTGCACACCCTGTCTCTGGGATTAAAGTTTGATTTGGACTAAACCTAGATGGGTTGTCGGAGTTGGTTAATCTGCTTATATTTAAAGCAATAACCAACTCTGACCTTTCCCAATGGAATTGTACGCTCAAGCGCTTAGTTACGCCATTCCTTTATTCTTGGTGCTTATTGTCCTAGAACAATGGATCGCCCAACAAAAAGGACTAGAAGTCAATCGAGGGATGGATGTGATCTCGAGTTTGAGTTCCGGGATGACCAATACGCTCAAAAACCTAATGGGGCTCTCTGTAGTGCTGATTTCCTATGGTTGGCTGGTAGACCATGTAGCTTTAACACAAGTGACTCCCTCCTGGTGGGTGTATGCACTGGCTTTTTTGGGGATGGATTTTGTCGGGTATTGGAGTCATCGATTCGACCACAAAATCAATGTGTTTTGGAACCGCCATATCGTACACCACAGCAGCGAGGAATTCAACCTCAGCTGCGCTTTGCGTCAGTCGATCTCAGCGGTAGTCGGGATTTATTTTTTTCTGTATGTCCCTATGGCGCTGATAGGCATTCCACAGGAAGTAGTCGCTATTGTGGCCCCCCTACACCTGTTTGCCCAATTTTGGTACCACACGAGGGTTATCGATAAAATGGGCGTGCTGGAATACATTTTGGTCACCCCATCTCACCACAGGGTACACCATGCGATCAACCCTAGGTACCTGGATAAAAACCTCAGCCAAGTTTTTATTTTTTGGGACAAGCTATTCGGCACTTTTCAAGAAGAACTCCCAGAAGATCCCCCGGTATATGGGGTAATCAAACCTGTAAGCACTTGGAATCCGATTTGGATCAATTACATGCATGCTTGGGCCTTGGCCAAAGATGCTTGGCGCGCCCATAGCTGGTGGGATAAAGTGAGACTTTGGTGGATGCCCACAGGGTGGCGTCCCAGCGATGTCGCAGAAAAGTATCCTTGGATATTTACCGAAGATCCCAAAAACCAAATCAAATATGAAACAGCCCTGTCCCGCCCTGAAAAAGTGTGGGCTTGGACGCAGTTGGTGATTCACTTTGGTTTGGTTTTTCACTTGCTGATCGCATTTGCCCAATTCGAATACACCCAAGTGATCAGCTATGGGATATTTTTGATGGTCTCTATCATGGGATATACCGTGTTTATGGATAAAAGCAGGTGGGCACCCTACGCTGAGGCCCTAAAATTTGGTCTGGGTCTCGCGCTATTATGGGGGTATCCGACTTGGTTTGGTTTAGACCTGATGATCCCCTATGCCTCGTCAGCGATCATGGCCTACCTCTTGTTGAGTTTGGCTTTGGCCATTTATTTCCGTCGTAAAGATTAGTATTCCTGCCAGCCTTTACCCATCAGAATCTTGGGGGTACACTGCTGGATTCTCCTGAGCTGTGTCGCTGCTTGTTTCGCGCTTTGAAAATGCATCAGATAACTGCGCTGCCTACCTGGGGTAAGCCTGGCAAATGCTTCTGCCAACTCAGGATTTGACGCAAAATAATCTGTCAAAAAAGGGGGATAGGGCGCATTGCGCTGATCTTGAAACTCAATTTTTGCACCACTCATTTCCAACTTGACGGCTTCGTCTATATAGTCTAGCACTATGCGACTCAATTTTTCCACGTCAGCCATACGGGTAAACACCAGATATCGAGCGGCTTGGCTATTGGGCCCCGGTTTAACCAGCAAACCTTCGGGGTCAGTAAGTAAGGCTCCCTTAAAAAATGAAACAACGACCTTGTCTTTTTGGGCGGACAACATCAATACATTTTTTCCATGGGTGGTGTAACACGGGGCGCCCCATTTGAGTTGTTCTGTTAAAGTCGTGGTATGTAATACACGGCGCAGCGACCTCAATAACTCATTCCAGGGCACTACTTTACAACGGGGCGTACCCATCAGCGAACACCGACCGCAGCCCTGATCAAAAAACACATCTGCTTGCATAAAGATGGAAAAGTTGGTAACTAAAGCTACAGAAAAAGACACAAGCAACAGGGTATATTTTAATACATTTGGCAAATAAACAACATCGATTTGATGAAAAATAGCTGGTTTTTTTCTTTAGCGCTTCTTTTATTCACCTGCTCCATTCAGGCACAATCTAGGTTTGAATTTTGGCCTCAAGGCCACATCAATGTACTGGCTGACTTCAAAGGAGGCTATTATGTAACCATGGGTGGGCCTAGTTTTACCCTCTTAAAAAAAGATCAGCTGCAAGCAGGTGTTCATTTTGCCCCCTCGCTAAGGATCAAACCCAGTGCACCAGAAGGCAGAGAAATAATGCCCCTACAAGGACTTGGATTGTTTGTGATAGACCCCAACAAAAAAGTCAGGTATAACCTGCTCAGCTACTACGATAGTCCAGCCAAAAAATGGACAGCAGCCATAGGGATTGGTTTTTATTTTAACGCTAAGTAAGATGAAGCAAGGAATGCCCGAGCAAGAGTATAGAAAACTTGTCCGCAGTATAGGTTGGTTAGGTGTTTATCTCTTGGGAGCCGTCAGCACTCTGTTTTTGGGACTTTTTATATTCATGAACCAAAAGCCTACACCATCGATTACTGCACCAACCACACCAACACAAACAGCTGCATTATCCATCGCTGAACGAATCGCTCAAAGCGGAGACGCCCAACTTCAAGATGGGTACGCATTTTTTGTACACACGGACGAAACCTTGGGCCCACAACAAGAAAACCCTACTAGAAGAATCACTGGGAACGGATTAAAATGCAGTTCATGTCACTTAAATGAAGGAACACAGCCGTTTGGACTTCCTTTAAACGGAGTGTCTCAGCGATTCCCACAATACCGCGGAAGAGAGGATAAAGTAGGCACCCTAGCCGAGCGTGTCAACGGTTGTTTTACGCGCAGCATGAATGGCAAAGCCCTGGATACTAATCAATATGAGATGAAAGCCATCATTTCATATATCGATTGGTTAGACGTAAATCAAGCGGGAACTGAGGCGCAGAAAGTAAAGGGATTAAAACCGATTGAGTTACCTAATCGCGCTGTAGATTTAACACACGGAAAAGACGTTTATGATCGCGCCTGTGCGTTATGCCATCAAGGCAATGGACTTGGATTAAAAAATCCAGGCGCCATTAGTTATACCTATCCACCGCTCTGGGGTCCAGATGCGTACAACAATGGAGCTGGGATGAGCCGTGTCATTACCGCTGCCCAATTTATCAAAAACAATATGCCTTTTGGGATTAACTATGAGAATCCTATCTTGACCGATGAAGAGGCCTACGATGTAGCCGGGTATATCAACCAACAAACCAGGCCTCAAAAACCCAACCTGGAACAGGATTTTCCCAATTTGGTCAAAAAACCGGTCTC
>DFSJ01000139.1:12107-12251 GCA_002378585.1 Flavobacteriaceae bacterium UBA3440
CAACACCAAATGGGGCCCTATCCTGAGATCATTGCCTACTACGCGAAGCAATATCAGGAGGAAAAGAAAAACTAATCCAGCAGACTAAAACAACTGAGGAACAAATTCCCTGAGGTAGATGCGCCAGTTGCGCCATATGTGTCC
>DFSJ01000106.1:0-710 GCA_002378585.1 Flavobacteriaceae bacterium UBA3440
AAAGAGCGTATTTCACGTATCTATCAGATGCACTCCAACAAACAAAATCCAATCGAGTTTATTGAGGCGGGTGATATTGGAGCAGCTGTTGGATTTAAAGACATTAAAACAGGGGACACCTTGTCAGATGAGAAAAATCCTATTGTTTTGGAAAGTATGGTATTCCCTGATCCTGTAATCGGTATCGCGGTTGAACCAAAAACCAAAGCGGATGTAGACAAAATGGGTATGGCTTTGGCTAAATTGGCTGAAGAAGATCCAACGTTTGTTGTGAAAACTGATGAGGCTTCTGGACAGACCATTATTTCTGGTATGGGTGAGCTTCACTTGGACATTATCGTTGACCGTATGCGTCGCGAGTTTAAAGTTGAGCTAAACCAAGGTCAACCACAGGTGGAGTACAAGGAGGCTTTGACTGCTCGTGCTAACCACAGAGAAGTGTACAAAAAACAATCTGGTGGTCGCGGTAAATTTGCGGACATTGTTTTTGAAATGATGCCTGCAGAAGAGGGTAAAACTGGACTTGAATTTGTCAATGAAATCAAAGGGGGTAACGTTCCTAAGGAATATGTTCCTGCGATCGAAAAAGGATTCAGGGAAGCCATGAAAAATGGACCTCTTGCCGGTTTTGAAATGGATTCAATGAAAATTGTCCTAAAAGACGGTTCTTTCCACCCAGTGGATTCTGATTCACTTTCATTTGAATTAGC
>DFSJ01000106.1:1041-3581 GCA_002378585.1 Flavobacteriaceae bacterium UBA3440
GAGGAAAACATGGGGGATATTGTAGGTGACTTGAACCGTAGAAGAGGTCAAGTAAACGAAATGTCTGACCGTGCAGGTGCTAAAGTAATTCGTGCCCACGTACCTCTTTCAGAAATGTTTGGTTATGTAACTTCCTTAAGAACCCTTTCTTCAGGTCGTGCTACATCAACCATGGAGTTTGATCACTACGCAGAAACACCTTCTAATGTTTCTGAATCTGTAATCAAAGCCGCTAAAGGATTATAAATCTCATATCAGCGATATCATGAGCCAAAAAATTAGAATTAAACTTAAATCTTACGACTACAACTTGGTTGACAAGTCAGCTGATAAGATCGTAAAAACTGTAAAGACTACAGGTGCGGTGGTTACTGGACCTATTCCTTTGCCAACGAACAAAAAAATCTTTACTGTATTGCGTTCTCCACACGTTAATAAGAAATCCAGAGAGCAGTTTGAGCTTTCTTCTTACAAGCGTTTGTTGGATATCTACAGCTCTTCGTCAAAAACCATCGATGCGCTCATGAAGCTGGAGTTGCCATCAGGTGTTGAAGTAGAGATCAAAGTGTGATCGTAAACCAATAGGGGATATTCCCCAAAACATGTCCTGAGCTTGAACGCAAGGGAAAAACGGAAAAAAAATAATTCAGGGTTGAATCGTTTTTTGACCCTGATTTTTTTAAATAGAGTAATTAATTAATAATTAAATTTTATGTCTGGGTTAATTGGAAAAAAGATCGGCATGACCAGCATCTTTGACGAGCAAGGTAAGAACATTCCTTGTACCGTTATTGAGACTGGCCCATGTGTCGTTACCCAAGTCAGAACCGAAGAGGTAGACGGGTACAGTGCCCTTCAACTCGGTTTCGATGACAAGACAGAGAAACACGTCAATAAAGCGGCTGCAGGTCACTTTAAAAAGGCGGGTGTATCTGCTAAAAAGCAAGTCATTGAATTCAGAGATTTTGAAGGTAATTATCAACTAGGAGACACGATTGGTGTTGATTTATTTGCCGAAGGCGAATTTGTCGATGTGATCGCTGATTCTAAAGGAAAAGGTTTTCAAGGTGTCGTGAAGAGACATGGTTTTGCTGGGGTTGGTCAATCTACTCACGGACAGCACAACCGCCTAAGAGCACCTGGTTCTATTGGTGCTTCTTCATATCCTTCACGTGTATTTAAAGGTATGCGTATGGCTGGAAGAATGGGTGGAAAACAGGTAACCGTACAAAACTTGTTGGTTTTGAAAGTGGTTCCTGAGAAAAACCTTTTAGTAGTTAAAGGATGTGTTCCAGGACACAAGAATGCTTACGTAAGGATCATAAAATAATGAAAGTATCTGTTGTAGATTATACCGGTAAGGAAACAGGGAGAAAGGCAGACCTTTCTGATGCTGTTTTCGCTATTGAGCCAAACAATCACGCCCTTTATTTGGATGTGAAGCAATATTTGGCTAACCAGAGACAAGGAACTCACAAGGCTAAAGAGCGTGGTGAAATTGCTGGTAGCACCCGAAAAATTAAAAAACAAAAAGGTACAGGTACTGCTCGCGCAGGTAGCATTAAGTCTCCTGTGTTTAAAGGTGGTGGTCGAGTTTTTGGTCCAAGACCGAAAGATTACTCCTTTAAGTTGAACAAAAACTTGAAGCGTTTGGCTAGAAAATCTGCCTTATCCTTGAAGTCTCAAGAGCAATCTATCATCGTTGTTGAAGATTTTAACTTCGAAGCCCCAAAGACCAAACAATTCATTGATGTGTTGAAGTCATTAGGCATTCAAGGGAAAAAATCCTTATTCGTGTTGGGTGATTCAAATAATAATGTATATTTGTCGTCACGCAATTTAGCCGAGTCTAGCGTTGTAACTAGTTCAGAATTAAGCACTTACAAAATTCTAAACGCTCAAAGTTTAGTAATTTTTGAAAGCTCAATTGCTGGAATCGAAACTAATTTAATTTAATCAAGGATCATGAGTGTCATTATTAAACCCATCATCACGGAAAAAATGACTGCCGATAGCGAGTTGTTTAATCGCTACGGTTTTATCGTGCATCCTAAGGCCAATAAGTTGCAAATCAAAGAGGCGGTTCAGGCTGCTTACGGAGTACATGTTACTGCTGTGCGCACCATGAACTATGGTCCTACTCGCAGCACCAAGTACACCAAAACTGGTTTACAACACGGTAAGGTCAGTGGATACAAGAAGGCGATTGTTGCCATTGCAGATGGGGAAACCATCGATTTTTATAACAATCTATAAAGACCAACGATGTCAGTTAGAAAATTAAAACCAATCACTCCTGGTCAGCGTTTTAGAGTAGTAAACGGATTTGACGCGATTACTACTGATAAGCCGGAAAAGAGCTTGCTCGAACCGATCAAAAGAACTGGAGGTAGAAACAGTCAAGGAAAAATGACCGTACGCCAATTAGGTGGTGGTCACAAGAGAAAATATCGTGTCATTGATTTCAAACGCAACAAGCCTGAGGCTGCTGTGGTTACTTCAATCGAGTACGATCCAAACAGAACGGCATTTATTGCGCT
>DFSJ01000106.1:3883-8948 GCA_002378585.1 Flavobacteriaceae bacterium UBA3440
ACTGGTGCACAAGCTGCTCCTGAGGTGGGTAACGCCATGCCATTAAGTGCTATTCCATTAGGTACCATTATCTCTTGTATTGAGTTGCGTCCTGGACAAGGAGCAGTGATGGCTCGCTCTGCGGGTACATTTGCCCAGTTGATGGCGCGTGACGGTAAGTTTGCCACAGTAAAGTTACCTTCTGGTGAAACCCGTATGGTTTTGGTGGATTGTATCGCAACTATTGGGGCGGTTTCTAACTCTGATCATCAGTTGATCGTTTCAGGAAAGGCTGGTCGAACCAGATGGTTGGGCAGAAGACCTCGCGTTCGTCCTGTGGTGATGAACCCAGTGGATCACCCGATGGGTGGTGGTGAAGGAAGAGCTTCCGGAGGTCACCCAAGGTCTAGAAAAGGTATTCCTGCTAAAGGATATAGAACTCGTTCTAAGACTAAGAGCACCAACAAGTACATCATCGAACGCAGAAAGAAATAATTAAAGCGCTATGGCACGTTCATTAAAAAAAGGGCCTTTTGTACACCACAGTTTGGTGAAGAAAGTCCAAGACAACATAGAGACAGGTAAAAAGACCGTGGTGAAAACCTGGTCAAGAGCCTCCATGATCACTCCAGATTTCGTTGGACAGACCATCGCAGTTCACAACGGGAAACAATTTGTTCCTGTTTATGTTACTGAGAACATGGTAGGACACAAATTAGGGGAATTTTCACCCACTCGTTCCTTTAGGGGCCACGCTGGTGCTAAAAACAAAGGTAAAAAGTAAGCTATGGGAGTTCGTAAAAAAGAAATGGCTGAACGCATTAAGGCCGAGAAGAAAACGACTGCATTTGCCAAGTTGAATAATTGCCCTACCTCTCCAAGAAAAATGAGGTTAGTAGCAGATTTAGTTCGCGGTAAGAAAGTAGAAGAGGCTCTTGCGATTTTGAAGTTCAATACTAAAGAAGCGTCTAACCGAGTAGAGAAGCTACTTGTTTCTGCGATTGCCAACTGGCAAGCCAAAAACGAGACCGCTAGCATCGAAGAAGCTGATTTGTTCGTCAAAGAAATCCGAGTGGATGGTGGTGCAATGCTTAAGCGGTTGAGACCAGCTCCACAAGGTAGAGCACACAGAATTAGAAAGCGTTCCAACCATGTTACTTTGGTTTTGGGCGATTATAACAACATTCAAAGCGAGTAACGTACTATGGGACAGAAAACAAATCCAATTGGAAATCGTCTTGGTATCATCAGAGGTTGGGAATCTAACTGGTACGGTGGTAACGATTACGGAGACAAATTAGCTGAGGACGATAAAATCAGAAAGTACGTTTTTACACGTCTAGCTAAGGCAAGTGTTTCTCGTGTGATCATTGAACGCACTTTGAAGCTCGTGACCATTACAGTAACTACAGCTCGTCCTGGTATCATCATCGGAAAAGGTGGTCAGGAAGTAGATAAGTTAAAAGAAGAGTTGAAGAAAATCACCGACAAGGAGATTCAATTGAACATCTTTGAAATCAAAAGACCTGAGGTTGATGCTAACCTAGTTGCTGCATCTATCGCTCGTCAAATCGAAAGCAGAATTTCTTACAGACGTGCGATCAAAATGGCTATTGCTGCCGCTATGAGAATGAACGCTGAGGGAATCAAAGTCATGATCTCTGGTCGTTTGAACGGAGCTGAAATGGCTCGTTCTGAATCATTCAAAGAGGGACGTATTCCACTATCTACTTTTAGAGCAGATATCGATTACGCGCTGAATGAAGCACACACTACTTACGGACGTTTGGGTATCAAGGTGTGGATTATGAAAGGTGAAGTTTACGGTAAGCGCGAGTTGTCTCCATTGGTCGGTATGGCCAAGGGAACCGCCAAAAACGCTGGTCCAGCCAACGACAATCCAAAGAAACCACGTCGTAGAAAGTAATATTTTAAAGAGAAAGTACCATGTTACAACCAAAAAGAACGAAGTTCCGCAAGACGATGAAAGGCCGTATGAAGGGGATCTCTCAAAGAGGTCACCAGCTTTCCTACGGTATGTTTGGCATCAAGTCCATGGAGTCTGTTTTTATTACTTCGCGACAGATTGAGGCAGCGCGTATCGCCGCTACCCGTTATATGAAACGTCAAGGTCAGTTGTGGATTAAAATATTCCCAGATAAGCCCATCACCAAGAAACCTCTTGAGGTACGTATGGGTAAAGGTAAAGGTGCACCAGAATATTTTGTTGCTGTAGTGAAACCTGGAAGAATACTCTTTGAGATCGCAGGTGTTGACCACGAAGTAGCCAAAGAAGCACTTAGGTTAGCTGCACAAAAGCTTCCTATGAAAACTAAGTTTGTCGTAGCCAGAGATTTTTCTGCCTAATTGTTAAAGACGAGAAAGATGAAACAGTCAGAAGTTAAAGAATTATCCGCTGAAGCGCTACAAGCTAAATTGGTTGAGACCAAGAAACAATACGCGGACATGAAACTTGCCCATGCGGTTACTCCCCTTGAGAATCCGCTTGAATTGAGAAAAGTGAGAAAATCTGTGGCTAGATTGGCCACTGAGTTAACTAAAAGGGATCACCAATAATTGGTTCTGCTTTATGGAAAATAGAAATTTAAGAAAAGAAAGAATCGGTGTGGTAACCAGTAACAAAATGGAGAAATCCATTGTTGTTTCTGAAGTAACACGTGTGAAACACCCTATGTACGGTAAGTTCGTATTGAAAACTAAGAAGTACGTAGCCCACGACGAAAAAAATGACTGCAACATTGGTGATACCGTGAAGATCATGGAAACCCGTCCTTTGAGTAAGACCAAGTGCTGGAGATTAGTGGAAATCATTGAAAGAGCTAAATAATTATGTTACAGCAAGAATCAAGATTAAAAGTAGCAGACAACACCGGAGCCAAAGAAGTTTTGACGATCCGTGTGCTTGGAGGAACCAAAAGAAGGTATGCTTCTGTTGGAGATAAAATTGTAGTCACTGTTAAGGAGGCAACTCCTAATGGTTCTGTAAAGAAGGGTTCTGTTTCTACAGCAGTAGTAGTGAGAACCACTAAAGAAGTCCGCAGAGCAGATGGTTCATACATTCGTTTTGATGACAATGCATGTGTGTTGTTGAATCAAGCGGGTGAAATGCGTGGAACACGTGTTTTTGGTCCTGTAGCGAGAGAGTTGCGCGACAAACAATTTATGAAGATCGTGTCACTAGCCCCTGAGGTGCTTTAAATTATAGACCATGGTAAAGTGTAAAATCAAAGTTGGAGATTTAGTACGTGTTATTGCTGGCGACCATGTTGGTGCCGAAGGCAAAGTGCGTTCCATTGATCTAAAGAAAACAAGGGCAATTGTTGAGGGAACCAATATGGTTTCTAAACACCAAAAGCCTAGTGCAAAAAATCCTCAAGGAGGAATTGTTCAAAAGGAGGCACCCATCCACCTTTCTAACCTTTCATTGATCGACGCTAAGTCTGGTGCTGCCACTCGAGTTGGTTATGAAGTACGCGATGGAAAGAAAGTACGTGTTTCTAGAAAATCTAATGAAGTTATTTAGTTATGGCCTACGTACCCAGATTAAAACAGGAATATGCATCCCGCGTGATTAAATCATTGCAGGAGGAGTTCGGTTACAAAAATGTAATGCAAGTTCCTAAATTGCAAAAAATTGTAGTGAGCCGTGGTGTTGGTGCTGCAGTTTCTGACAAGAAACTTGTAGATCAAGCTGTAGCTGAATTAACTTTGATCACCGGTCAAAAAGCCATTGCTACAATTTCAAAGAAGGACGTTGCTACGTTCAAATTGAGAAAAGGTATGCCTATTGGTGCTAAGGTAACCCTTAGAGGTGAACGCATGTATGAGTTTTTAGATCGTTTGATCACCTCTGCATTGCCACGTGTACGTGATTTCCAAGGTATTCGCGCTACTGGTTTTGACGGTAGAGGAAACTATAACCTAGGGATTACAGAGCAAATCATTTTCCCTGAAATCGACATCGATAAAATCAGCAGAATCAACGGTATGGATATTACTTTTGTCACTACTGCTGAAACCGATAAAGAAGCACAATCTTTGTTAAGCGAACTAGGTCTACCTTTTAAAAAGAACTAATTATGGCTAAAGAATCAATGAAGGCCCGTGAGGTTAAAAGAGCTAAAACGGTAGCCAAATACGCAGAAAAACGCAAAGCGCTTAAAGAGGCTGGGGATTATGAAGCCCTACAAAAATTGCCTAAAGATGCTTCTCCTGTACGCATGCACAACCGTTGCAAGTTAACAGGTAGACCAAGAGGATACATGAGAACCTTTGGTATCTCAAGGGTTTTATTCAGAGAAATGGCCAACCAGGGATTGATCCCAGGTGTCAAAAAAGCCAGCTGGTAATTAAATAAGTCAATAAAGATGGTTACAGATCCAATCGCAGATTATTTAACAAGAATTAGAAACGCCAACAGTGCTGGCCACCGTGTGGTTGAAATTCCTGCTTCTAATCTTAAAAAAGAAATGACCAAGATTTTGTTCGATCAGGGCTATATCTTGAGCTACAAATTTGAAGATGACGCACTTCAAGGTACTATTAAGATCGCATTAAAGTACGATCAAGTGACCAAAGAACCGGTCATCAAAAAATTGGAGCGTATCAGCAAGCCTGGTTTAAGAAAATATGCTGGTTCTCCTGAACTTCCACGTGTTCTCAACGGTTTGGGAATTGCTATAGTGTCTACTTCACACGGAGTGATGACTTCTAAGCAAGCCAAAAAAGAGAATGTAGGTGGCGAAGTATTGTGTTACGTTTATTAATATTTTAAAGAGCATACCATGTCTAGAATAGGTAATAACCCAGTAGCCATTCCTCAGGGAGTGACCGTGGAGATCAAGGAAAACTTGATGGAAGTCAAAGGCAAATTAGGCACTTTGGTTCAAGAATTTTCTGGTGTTTCCATCGCGGTTAACGAAGGAAGTGTTTGGGTGACCAGACCATCAGATTCTATTGAGCATAAAGCCAAGCACGGTCTTTACCGTTCATTGGTTTCCAACATGATCAAAGGAGTTTCTGAAGGTTGGACGAAAAAATTAGAATTAGTAGGTGTTGGTTATCG
>DFSJ01000082.1 GCA_002378585.1 Flavobacteriaceae bacterium UBA3440
TCTTTTGACAAGCAGTTAGTAGGGCAAGTAGCGGCCAAGATTAGATCTTTCCGCAAGCCTGAGCCTTACAAAGGAAAAGGAGTTAAGTTCGTCGGAGAGCAATTGAGAAGAAAAGCAGGTAAATCCGCTTAATAATAGCATTATGAAATTATCTAAAACAGAAAAGAGACAACGCATTCACAAAAGAATCAGAAAGATTTCTTTTGGTACTGCCTCTGCCCCTAGATTGGCGGTTTTCCGTTCCAACAAGGAGATTTACGCACAATTGATCGATGATACCCAAGGGGTTACATTGGCCTCAGCATCTTCTATGGATAAAGAAATTAGTGCCGTTAAAGGAACTAAAATTGAAATCGCTGCTGCTGTGGGTAAATCTATCGCAGAAAAAGCTAAGTCCCTCAAAATTGAGACAGCTGCTTTTGACCGAGGTGGTTTCTTGTATCACGGAAGAGTTAAATCATTGGCTGACGGAGCTCGCGAAGCAGGTCTAAAATTCTAAGAAGTTATGCAACAAAAATCAGTGAATATGGAAGGCATCAAGCCTGCAGGATTGGAATTAAAAGACCGTTTGGTTGGCGTTCAACGTGTAACCAAGGTGACTAAAGGTGGTCGTGCATTTGGTTTCTCCGCTATTGTTGTAGTTGGTGATGAGCACGGTGTCGTAGGTCATGGACTTGGAAAGTCTAATGAAGTAGCTTCAGCAATCGCTAAAGCTATTGAAGATGCAAAAAAGAACTTAGTTAAAATTCCGATCAATCACGGAACGTTACCTCATGAGCAAAAAGGTAAATTCGGAGGTGCTCGTGTATTTATTAAACCAGCATCACATGGTACTGGAGTAATTGCAGGAGGTGCGGTACGTATTGTTTTAGAAGCAGTTGGTGTGCATGATGTACTGTCAAAGTCTCAAGGTTCTTCTAACCCACACAACGTGGTGAAAGCTACTTTTGATGCTTTGTTGCAATTGAGAGATGCAAAAACTGTGGCTTCTCAAAGAGGAGTTTCTTTAGAAAAAGTATTTAAAGGATAATCAGATGGGAAAAATCAGCGTAAAACAAGTTAAAAGTGCCATTAAAAAGCCTGAGGTTCAAAAAAGAACATTAGAGGCTCTTGGTTTGAGAAAATTGAATCAAGTTGTTGTGCACGAAGCTACCCCTTCTGTATTGGGTATGATCGCTAAAGTGAATCACTTAGTTTCCACTCAGGAAGCTTAATTTAAATCAATAGACAATGAACTTAAGTAATTTAAAGCCTGCCGAAGGTGCCACCCACAGAGAGGGTAAGGTAGTAGGTAGAGGTCAAGGATCTGGTAAAGGGGGCACGTCTACCCGAGGCCACAAAGGAGCTAAATCCAGATCTGGGTATTCCAAGAAAATTGGATTTGAAGGTGGTCAAATGCCTTTGCAAAGACGTGTGCCTAAGTTTGGTTTTAAAAACATCAACAGAAAAGAGTACGCAGGAATTAATTTAGACCGTTTACAAGATTTAGTGGATAGAGGTTTGGCTAAAGACGTGATTACATTCGACGTTTTGGTGGAGAACAGATTAGCTGGTAAGTCTGAATTGGTTAAGATTTTAGGAGGTGGCCAATTGACGGCTAAACTTCAAGTTTCTGCACATAAGTTTACGGCAACTGCTAAAGCGGCTATTGAAGCTGCTGGTGGAGAGGCAATCAGCTTGTAAGACATAGTCCATGAAAAAGTTTTTAGAAATTATATCAAACATTTGGAAAATCGACGAGCTAAAAAGCCGCATCGTATTAACGTTGTCTCTTTTATTGGTGTACCGTTTCGGTGCTCAGATCGTTCTTCCAGGTATTGATACAGCTCAACTGGCTCAGTTGAATTCTAATACAGATTCAGGGATTTTAGGAATTCTAAATGCGTTTACTGGGGGTGCTTTTGCAAATGCTTCTGTTTTCGCGCTTGGTATCATGCCTTACATCTCTGCGTCTATTGTGGTGCAATTGATGGGAATAGCTGTCCCATACCTACAGAAGCTTCAAAAGGAAGGTGAAAGTGGTCGACGTACGTTGAATCAAATCACACGTTGGTTAACCATTGCTATTTGTATTGTTCAAGCACCTGCCTATTTATACAGTTTAGGTGCCTTAGGCGTTCCTGATAGTGCCTTTGTGCTGGGCAAGGGAATTGATTTTATGATCCCTTCAGTCATCATTCTAGTCACAGGTACAGTTTTTGCCATGTGGTTAGGGGAGAAGATTACGGATAAGGGGATTGGCAATGGTATTTCCTTGTTGATCATGGTGGGTATCATAGCCAACTTGCCTCAAGCTTTTGTTCAAGAGTTTATCTCTAGGACAGCGACTTCTAACGGTGGGCTAATGCTTGTATTGGTTGAACTCATACTTTGGTTCTTGGTGATCTTGGGTGCTATCTTAATGATTATGGCTACGCGCCAAATTCCTGTTCAGTACGCTCGGAGAACGGCTACAGGTTCTGTGGACAATAGTGCCATGGGGACTCGTCAGTACATTCCTCTTAAACTCAATGCCTCTGGTGTTATGCCGATCATCTTTGCTCAAGCATTGATGTTTGCTCCTGGTCTTTTGGGGAGAAGTTTTAACCAAAATGCTGTGGGCCAATGGATGGAAGTTCAGTTTCAAGATATTTTTGGTCTATGGTATAATTTGTTATTTGCCTTTCTGATCATCGTCTTTACTTATTTCTATACGGCGATCACGGTTCCTACCAACAAGATGGCTGATGACCTAAAACGAAGCGGTGGTTTTGTTCCTGGTGTTCGTCCTGGAGAAGAAACTGGGGAATTTTTGGATAAGATTATGTCTTTGATTACCCTACCTGGATCAATTTTCTTAGCTTTGCTGGCCATTTTGCCTGCCTTAGTGGTGAAATTGTTAGATGTTCAGCCAGGTTGGGCCTTGTTTTACGGAGGTACATCACTGCTTATTTTAGTGGGTGTAGCGATCGACACAGTGCAACAAGTGAACGCATATTTGCTGAATAGGCATTATGATGGCTTGATGAAGTCGGGAAAAAACAGAAAAGGTTAGAAGATGGCCAAACAGAGTGCTATTGAACAAGACGGAAGTATCATCGAAGCATTATCCAATGCTATGTTTCGAGTAGAGTTAGATAATGGTCACATCGTGACTGCCCATATCTCTGGAAAAATGAGGATGCATTACATCAAGTTGCTTCCAGGGGATAAAGTGAAATTAGAGATGAGTCCATACGACTTATCAAAAGCGAGAATTACATATAGATACTAAACAGGATGAAAGTTAGAGCATCAATAAAGAAGAGAAGTGCCGAGTGCAAGATTGTGCGTCGCAAAGGCAGATTGTACGTCATTAATAAAAAGAATCCTAGATTTAAACAAAGACAAGGGTAATTATGGCAAGAATTGCAGGGGTAGATCTACCCAAACATAAGAGAGGCGTTATCGCCCTAACCTACATCTTCGGTGTGGGCAACAGCAGAGCTAAGGAAATTCTTTCTACAGCCAAAGTAAGTGAGGATACCAAAGTATCTGATTGGAATGATGACGAAATCAGTGCGATTCGCGATGCGGTTTCTTCTTATACCATTGAAGGTGAATTGCGTTCTGAAACTCAATTGAACATCAAACGTTTGATGGATATCGGTTGTTACAGAGGTATTCGCCACAGAAATGGTTTACCGCTCAGAGGTCAACGTACCAAAAACAACTCTAGAACCCGTAAAGGAAAGAGAAAAACAGTGGCTAACAAGAAAAAGGCAACTAAATAATCCCTAGTATCATGGCCAAGTCAAATACAAAAACAACCAAGAAACGCAAAGTGATTATTGAAGCTGTTGGAGAGGCACATATAGCTGCTTCTTTTAACAACATCATTATTTCACTAACCAACAAAAAAGGAGATGTTATCTCTTGGGCTTCTGCCGGTAAAATGGGCTTTAAAGGTTCTAAAAAGAACACGCCTTATGCTGCACAGTTAGCTTCTGAAGATTGTGCTAAAGTGGCTTTCGAAGCTGGTTTGCGCAAAGTCAAAGTCTTTGTAAAGGGACCAGGTAACGGACGTGAGTCTGCTATCCGTTCTTTGCACAACGCAGGAATTGAAGTAACTGAAATCGTTGATGTGACACCAATGCCACACAATGGTTGCAGACCTCCAAAAAGAAGAAGAATCTAATAATCAATTCGCCTACGGGCTTTTCACCGACGCTGTAGTTAAGATTATCGAAGGATCGCCTTAATTCATAATCACAGCGCCTAAATCTAAGAAAATGGCAAAATACATTGGACCTAAGTCAAAAATTGCTCGCCGCTTTGGTGAGCCTATCTTTGGAGATGATAAGGCTCTAGAGAAAAAAAATTATGCACCCGGTCAACACGGACAAGCTAAAAGACGCGGTAAGCAGTCTGAATATGCTATTCAGTTGATGGAGAAACAAAAAGCTAAGTATACCTACGGTATTCTAGAAAAACAATTCCGTAACATATTTGCTAAAGCTAACCGATCTAAAGGAGTTACTGGTGAAGTTTTACTTCAATTGTGTGAATCTCGTTTGGATAACGTTGTTTTCCGTATGGGTATTGCACCTACTAGAAGCGGTGGTCGTCAGTTAGTTTCTCACAGACACATCACCGTTAACGGTTCAATCGTAAACATCCCTTCATATACGCTGAAAGCTGGCGATGTAGTGGGTGTACGTGAAAAATCAAAATCACTTCAGTCTATAGTAGACTCTCTAGCTGCAAGCAGCCAAGTTTACGAATGGATTACTTGGAATGGTGCCAAAATGGAAGGTACTTATGTAAATGTTCCAGAGCGTCTTCAGATACCTGAAAACATCAAAGAACAACTCATCGTAGAATTGTATTCTAAATAATCAACAGACCCGTATTATGGCATTATTTAATTTTCAAAAGCCCGATAAAGTAATCATGATCGACTCGACTGATTTCGAAGGTAAATTCGAATTCCGTCCTTTAGAGCCTGGTTATGGACTCACTGTGGGCAATGCACTCAGAAGAGTTATGTTGTCTGCCCTTGAAGGGTATGCAATTTCTTCTGTTCGTATCGATAAAGTTGAACACGAGTTTTCTGTGATTCCTGGTGTTGTTGAAGATGTAACAGAAATCATCTTAAACCTAAAACAAGTTCGTTTTAAACGCCAGATAGAGGAAGTTGAACACGAATCTGTTTCCATAACAATTTCTGGAAAAGAACAAATCACTGCGGGTGATTTTCAAAAATTCATCTCAGGGTTTCAAGTATTGAATCCAGAGCTGGTTATTTGTAATCTTGACCCAAGTGTGTCAGTTTCTATGGAACTCTACATTGAAAAGGGTAGAGGTTATGTTCCCGCAGAGGAGAATAAGAAGCCTGGAGCTCCCATAGGAACCATTGCTATCGATTCGATATTTACACCGATTAAAAATGTAAAATACACGATAGAAAACTACCGTGTTGAGCAAAAAACTGACTTTGAAAAATTGATTTTTGAAATCACTTCTGATGGTTCTATTCATCCTAAAGATGCGTTAACTGAAGCAGCTAAGGTTTTGATCCATCATTTTATGTTGTTTTCTGACGAGCGCATCACTCTTGAAGCTGATGAAATTGCTCAAACGGAAACTTACGATGAGGAGTCATTACACATGCGTCAGTTGTTGAAAACTAAGCTAGTTGATATGGATCTTTCTGTTCGCGCTTTGAATTGTTTGAAAGCAGCAGAAGTGGATACGTTAGGAGACTTAGTTTCTTTCAACAAGAATGATTTGATGAAATTTAGAAATTTCGGTAAGAAATCATTAACTGAGTTGGAGGAGTTAGTAATCAACAAAGGCTTGAGCTTCGGTATGGATCTAGCCAAGTACAAATTAGACAGAGATTAATTATTGGGTTCTCCCAAATTATAGGAAAGTACCATGAGACACGGTAAGAAAATAAATCATTTAGGTAGAAAGACAGCGCACAGAAAGGCGATGTTGGCCAATATGGCTTGCTCTTTAATCGAGCACAAGCGCATCAATACTACGCTAGCTAAAGCCAAAGCACTCAAAGTTTTTGTTGAGCCTTTAATTACTAAGGCAAAAGCGGAGAATAACCAAAGTATTGAAAAAGGCACCCACAACAGAAGGATTGTATTCAGCCAGTTAAGGGATAAGGAAACCATCACTGAGCTGTTCAGTACTGTTTCAGAAAAAGTAGGAGATCGTCCAGGAGGATATACCCGCATCATCAAATTGGGTAACCGTATGGGTGATAACGCGGATATGGCCATGATCGAGTTGGTAGACTTTAATGAGTTGTACAACGCAGACAAACCTAAAGCAAAGAAAACTAGAAGAAAGAAGAAAGCTGATGCGCCTGCTGAAGCTGCACCAAAGGCTGAAGCTGAACAAGCTCCTGTAGTTGCTGAGGCACCTGAAGTAGAAGAAGCTCCTGAAACTAGTTCTGAAGAACAAGAAAACAAAGGTCAAGATGCCTAATGTTTCTTAAATAGATTTTTTACCCAGGGATAAGCCAATTAGCTTATCCCTTTTTTTTGACTAAATTTGCCGTAATTGAGTACTTTGATGAAATACACCCACAGACAACCCGCAATTATTTTATTGGCCGACGGAACGATTTTCCATGGCAAAGCCGTAGGAGGTAAAACTGGCAGTGCCTTTGGAGAAATTTGTTTTAACACAGGTATGACTGGTTACCAGGAAATATTCACTGACCCATCTTATTTTGGCCAGTTAATGGTGACCACCAATGCCCATATCGGTAATTATGGCACCCATCCAGACGAGATAGAATCTCAGGGAATCAAAATAGCGGGTTTGATTTGTAAAAATTTTAGTTATCACTATTCCAGACCCGATGCTGACCAATCCTTGGAGGCTTACTTGGATCAACATAATTTGTTGGCTATATCCGATGTAGATACCCGTGCATTGGTGTCTTATATCCGAGATCACGGAGCTATGAATGCGGTGATTTCGACCGACGTGGATCAAGTGGAGGCGCTTAAAGTTGCTTTGGCCGAAGTTCCTAGTATGGAAGGTCTTGCACTCGCCTCGGAAGTATCTACCTCTGAGCCTTATTACTACGGTGATCCCCAGTCAAAATTTAAAGTATCCGCTTTAGATATTGGAATCAAGCAAAATATTCTGCGTCATCTAGCATCACGAGGAGCCTATGTTCAGGTTTTTCCTCACAACACCTCGTTTCAAGAACTTTCTGCTTGGAATCCAGACGCCTATTTTATTTCAAATGGACCCGGTGATCCAGAGCCTTTACATGAGGCGATTACCTGTGCCCAATCAATGATTTCAAGCGGTAAGCCCGTTTTTGGTATTTGCCTGGGACATCAAGTGATCGCACTGGCCAATGGGGTTCCTACCTACAAAATGCATCACGGACACAGAGGGATTAATCACCCGATTATGAACCTGGAGACTGGTAAAGGGGAGATTACTTCTCAAAATCACGGCTTTGCTGTGGATCGCGATGCGCTGGAAGCCCATCCTGATCTACAATTAACTCATGTACACCTTAATGATGGAACGGTTGCCGGTATTAAAATGAAAAGCAAGCCCGTCTTTTCTGTACAATACCACCCTGAAGCTAGTCCAGGACCGCACGATGCATCGTACTTATTTGACCAGTTTTTTGGGATGATGGGTTCTTGAACAATTCATGAATAAATAGTGATATTTAACTAATCCACAATAGTGGGCATAGACAGTTTTGTATATTTGCCTGCGAAATTAAATCAGATACCATGAGCATGATTATCAGCGTGCATGCACGCCAAATCCTCGATTCTAGAGGAAA
>DFSJ01000039.1:0-922 GCA_002378585.1 Flavobacteriaceae bacterium UBA3440
TCGGGCTCTTAGCTCAGCTGGTTCAGAGCACCTGCCTTACAAGCAGGGGGTCACTGGTTCGAACCCAGTAGGGCCCACAGTAACAAAGCCATCCATTCGGGTGGCTTTTTTTGTTGGTGCTGCTCAGCTGTACTCACTTATAACAGCGTGCTTAAACAGTAAATTATTGTGCTCTTGAGGTAGTTATTTCGATGACACCTGAGGCACCTCTAAATCCATAAGGTTCTGTTTCTATAATGGTTTTAAGCACCCGAACTTTTGTGATGCTATTAAAATCGAGCGCGGGGAGTTCTTCACCGATAATAGCACCATCGACTACCCAAATAGCGTAAGGGGAACCCGTTGTAGGCGCATATCTTCGATCAGCCAATAAAATCACTTTGTTATTTACTAGTCGTGCATTACCCATATGTGCTCTGATAGCTTGAAAAAGGGTGCTGGCGTTAACATCTATGTAGGCGTTCGCTTTTACTTTTTTCTTTTTCACCTTAGTCACCTTGACTTCTTTCAGTGCAATGGTATCTCTGACAGGCTCCTGGGTGTTGGATTGACCTTTTGATGTCCCTATGACAGCGAAAAAAACGAGTAATAAAAGGGCTTGTCTCATGACTTTTTTTCTAAGATACCCATTTTATTTTAGTGATTTGATTTACACAGGTACAATAGTTTCCAGTTTTTGTATATTTAGTTGCACGTTTTTAATACTAGTTCAAAGAAGTTGCACTATGAAGAGAATACTGTTTTTTGCTTACCTGGTAACCTGCTCACTCTATGCTCAGTTTCCCTACGATGCAATCATGGATATGGCTATTTACAAAGACAGTGTGTACGTTTTCACTAAATATAGTGTCTATGTAAGTTCCGCGGAACAAATAGAGTTTAAGCAACGTCCCTTTTACAGAGGAGTTGAGGATGGTTTTAG
>DFSJ01000039.1:1280-2633 GCA_002378585.1 Flavobacteriaceae bacterium UBA3440
AACGATAGTTTGCAGCGCATCGATAGGTCGTTTGAGCACAGAATGCAGATAAATTCCACACAATTTGTTCATAATAATCACATCTACAGATATGGGGGTTATGGATTTTGGTCGAACCGTAATTTCTTCACTAAGTACGACCCTGAAATAAGAGAATGGGATGTAGTGCCTCCAATTAATACACAGGAGATACCGGAAGGGACCAAGGATAATCGTATTGTGCATAATGGAAATAAAGTAATTGTTTTTGGGGGTAATACACTTGATCAAAAGGACTTATTGACTAATGTCGATACAGAAGACGTTTGGCAGTATGACTTGGATGAAATGATGTGGGAAAATCTAGGAGAAATTCAGATTGATATCCGCTCCATGGAAGAGAATTTCTACATAATGTATCAGGACAAGTTAATCCTGCAAAGCGACCCTTTTTTGTATGTGTTTGACCCTTTTAACAATAAAGTCCTCAAGTATCGCCAAAACACTATTCACAAAAAGATTCTCGGCAAAGGAATTAGCAAGTTCCACAATGGTACCTTTTACTTGTTGATGAATGCCAATAATGTCGATATGCTTTTTTTAGAGACTCGATTAGAAGATGAGTTTTTTGGTCCCGTTATTGAGGAATACCCTTTTTATAAAAAGAACCGCTGGCCTTGGCTTTTGATGGTGTTGCCCGTAGTTTTATTTGGATTCATCGGATATAGAGTATATAAACGATCCAAGTCCATGGCCAATAGTGCTTTGCTCAGAAACGATGGTCTCGTGTACAAGCGAGTTTTTTATAAACTTGACCAAGTACAAGTAGAAGTGCTTGAATGCTTGTTGGCGGCAGAATCAGGGGTTGAGACCAGTTCTTTGATGAAGTTGATTGAAAACCCAGAACACAATTATTCGCACAATATGCGCACCAAAAACCTGGTGATCAGCGAGCTGAATTATAAATTGAAAACGGTGTTTAAAATCGACCAGGACCTTATTCAATCCCATAAATCGGTGCGAGATAAACGCATCGTTATTTACACCATAGACAAGCAAAGGTTTACCAGGAGAGCTAAATAACCTCGAGTAAACGTTCCAGCGCCATGCCTCTGGATCCTTTGATGAGCACCCAATGGTTCGAAAGATCCATGTCAGCGAGTGCTATTTTGAGTTGCTCAATATCGCTAAATGTTTTGGCTGAGGTGTTTGTTCCTGCAAAGTGATTGCCCACTAAGATCACTTGATCGATCCCGATCGAGGTCGCCAACTCTGCTATGTATTGGTGTTCCTCTGCAGCTGTGGAGCCCAGTTCAAACATATCGCCAAGAATGGCTGTTTTTTTCGGCGCTTCGATTTGAGAGAGGTGTTTTA
>DFSJ01000039.1:2936-3528 GCA_002378585.1 Flavobacteriaceae bacterium UBA3440
CTCAGGGCCTCGGCAATTTTTTGTATGGGTACGCCAAAATAGGTTCCGATTCTGATAGCGGCGCAAAGGTTGATAAAGTTATAATCGCCAAACAATTGTGTTTTGATCGACAATCCGGACCAGCTCAGCACCAAGGTGGGTTCTTTTCGACTCAATTCAATCTCGGGAAATTGCCCTGGATCAATAGAGGTTTTATTGGCGTAGTTAGCTAGTTTTTCTTCTTGAATAGGGTCCTCTGCGCGATAGAAAATATGCTCGTTGCGTTCCGCGATGGCTTGGTAGAGCTCTGATTTGCCTTTGATGACTCCTTCAACACCGCCAAATCCCTCCAAGTGGGCCTTGCCAAAGTTGGTGATGTATCCGAAATTAGGTTGTGCCATGCCGCAAAGCATCTTGATTTCTCCTTGATGGTTGGCGCCCATTTCTACCACCCCAATTTCTGTATCCGTACTCATAGAGAGCAGGGTGAGAGGTACCCCTATGTGGTTGTTCAGGTTTCCTTGGGTGGCTACTACCTTGAATTTTTGTGCCAAAACAGCAGCGATCAATTCCTTGGTGGTCGTTTTTCCGTTGCTTCCGGTAAGGGAAATAA
>DFSJ01000039.1:3859-3990 GCA_002378585.1 Flavobacteriaceae bacterium UBA3440
GTTTGCCCGTCGATATAAAAGTCGGGTTTGTCGATGATGGAATAAGCGGCTCCTGTCCCCAGGGCTGCTGAGGCAAATGTGTTGCCATCAAAATTTGGGCCTGATAAGGCAAAAAACAAGCAATTGGGTGT
>DFSJ01000039.1:4346-4914 GCA_002378585.1 Flavobacteriaceae bacterium UBA3440
GACGTAAAATTCACTTTTTGGCCGTTTTGCTTTTTGGGGTACGGTTCAGGGACTTAGGTTTGCTGCCTAAATAAGACATAGCGCATCTAAACCCGATAAAATCAGTGGACATATATTCCGGCATATACCTTCTTTGTGCAGGATCCAACCAGTAAGCTCGGTCTTTCCAAGAAGCGCCTTTGTACACGCGCACATCGTTGGTAATCATGGAGCTACGGTTGTTGGATTTATCGTATTCCAGGATCAATCCGCCGGTGCTGTCGCGGGCTACCAAAGGCTTGGGCGCATTGTACATGCGGTTTTTGTCAGTGTTTTCTTCGTTGTATCGGTTGTATCCTCTGGAGGAGGCCAAATCCCCGTCATTAAAGTTTCTGTTGTCGCTTTCCGAATAATTGAAACGCATAAACGTGTCTTCATTGCCCACAGGCACTTTGACAACTTCGCCGGGTAATCTCTTAACGGATAATTTGCCGTTGGGAAGTGTGTCAAATTCGATTCCTTCCTGGAGCACCGCCACTTTTCCATCCTTACCGATGGCTGCTTTTTGGAATACATTACCTCGGTAATA
>DFSJ01000017.1:0-2124 GCA_002378585.1 Flavobacteriaceae bacterium UBA3440
GTCCAATGGGGTGGTGATGGCAGACAGCAACAACGATGGACTGTTGGATATCATAGTTACCCAAGTCAGCGGCTACAAAGGGCTTCAAGGACATCATTTAGTATACCTCAATTTGGGTGGGATGAAATTCAAAGAAGTCTCTGAAGAAGTAGGATTGGCCCTAGTAGGATTCGGCACTCAGGCCTCATTCTTTGATTACGATCAAGATGGGGATCTGGATGTTTATTTGATGAACCACTCGGTACACACGCCCTACAGCTACGGAACAGCAGAAAAAAGGAATGAAACCGATCCTTCAGCCGGCGATAAATTGCTAGAAAATACCTGGGAAACAGGCGTGCTCCAGTTTGTAGACGTCACCCAAAAAGCCGGGATTTTGAGCAGTGCATTAGGTTATGGCCTTGGGCTGCACACGGGAGATCTAAACGGCGATGGTTGGGACGACATCTATGTGGGCAACGACTTTCACGAAAACGACTATTTGTACCTCAACAATCAAGACAAAACATTTAGACAAGCACAAGGGGACTATTTGGCCCACAGCTCTCGCTTTACCATGGGGGTAGATGCGGCCGACATTGATGGAGATGGGAGAACAGACTTGATGAGCTTGGATATGATGCCCGATGACCCAGAAATCTTCCTCAAATCAGGAGGTGAGGACGCGGATAAAGTGTCTCAAATCAAAGAAACCTTTGGATTTGGTCCACAATATTCAAGAAATCACTTGCAGATCAATCAGAATAACCAGGGATTTGCCGATGTGGCTTTGATGACCAGAACACATGCGACTGACTGGAGTTGGTCGGTGCTGCTCCAGGACTACAACAACGATGGAAACACCGATATTTTTATCTCCAATGGCATCTTAAACCGGCCCAACGACTTGGACTACATCAATTACTTGAGCAATGTAGATTTTGCAGCCTACAACCAAGAGCAGCAAAAAGAAATCGCCCAAAAGTTAATTGGGGAAATGCCCACCTTAAAAATCAGCAATGTGGTCTTTGAGCACCAAGGTGGATTGGATTTTAAGCGACTGACCAAAGAAGCAGGAATGGAGGAAACCTATTCCAACGGAGCTGCCTATGCGGACTTGGATCGCGATGGACGCCTTGACCTAATTGTGAACAACATCAACCAAAAAGCCAGCATATTGCGCAATGTCAGTACCGGCTCAAAACACTGGATAGGTATAGACCTCAAATCTGACCGAGCCACTATGGGAAGTAAAGTTTCCGTGTATGCTGCAGGTAGTGTGTGGCAAAAATCACAGGCCAATGCCCGCGGATTTCAATCTTCCTCAACCCCAATTGTTCATTTTGGGTTGGGAGATCAAGCAAAAATTGACTCCATAGTCGTTGAGTGGGTGGGCAGAACTCCTAGGGTGTATAAAAACCTAAACACTGACAAATACCACATCATCCAGGAAAAAGAAGGGGCCAACGCTAAAGCTACTTTGCCACAAGCAGTAGCTATGGCAGACCTAGAGGTGTCCTTGTTCAACTACCAACACGCAGAAAATACGTATTTCGACTACGAAAACGAAGGTCTGATGCCCGAACGACTTTCCATTGAAGGTCCTGCAGTGGTCTATGAGGATTTTAACAGTGACGGCCTAAAAGACCTATACATAGGCGGGGGTAAAAATCAAATTCCTGGCTATTACCTACAACAAACCGATGGCAGTTGGAAATACCAAGAAGTAAAAGCGTTTATCAACGATGCCATACACGAAGATGTAGATGCTGCAGCCATTGATTTTGACAAAGATGGCGACTTGGACCTTTATGTGATGAGTGGGGGGAATGACAATCCCGAAGGCGACATTCAAATGTTGGATCGACTTTATTTAAGCAATGGTAAAGGTGACTTTATCCGATTCCAAGCAGGGCTTCCCAACAGCAACAGCGGTAGTATTTCAGTAGCTGACTTCAACAATGACGGATACCCCGACATGTATCTGGGTTCTCGTTCCATACCCAAAGGGTACGGTTTGTCCCCCTACAGTGCGCTGCTCAAAAACACTCAGGAATTCAACTTTGAACTCATCGAAAGAAAGCGTCTGGGGATGGTGACTGACAGTGAGTTTGCCGACCTTAACGGGGACGGTTGGTTAGACCT
>DFSJ01000017.1:2444-5686 GCA_002378585.1 Flavobacteriaceae bacterium UBA3440
GGGACCTTTAAGGATGAAACTGCCTCCCTCGGGTTGGACAAAACCGAAGGATTTTGGAACTGCATCACCACGACTGATCTAGACGGGGATGGACAATTGGATTTACTGGTGGGTAACGCTGGGCTAAATATGAAATGGCAGGCTTCTGAACAAAAACCCATCACTCTATTCCTGGATGACTACGACGAAAACCAACAAGTAGACCCCATTATTTTCTATTGGATGCAGGACCGTCAGGTACCTTTTGCCTCCAAGGATAAAATCACCGGACAACTCCCTCCTTTAAAAAAGACATTTACCGATTACAAATCGTTTACTAAAGCCAAAGACATCTCAGGGCTTACCGGTAAAAAAGAAGTCTTAGAGACCAAACAAGTGAGAGAATTGCGCTCCATGGCCTACCTCAACAAAGGCGCCTCAGGTTTTGTGGGAGTTCCTTTACCCAATATAGCCCAGCGAAGCAGTATTCAAGATTTTGCTGTGGATCCTGAAAGTCCTGGTCAAATCTGGTATGTGGGTAATTACAGCGGTTATGTCACCGAACTCGGAGTCAATAAAGCCCAAGCAGGGGGCATTTTGAGTGAATTTGGTGAACAAGGATTTAAAACCCACCAAAATCTTCCATTACCCCTCTTTTCTGAGGCGAGAAAAGTAGTGCCTCTAGGCCAAGGCAGATTCTTGGTCGTGCGCAATAACCAACAAGCCATTATGTTGAACAAAAGAAAATAATCATGAACACCATTTTTAAAAAGTCAGGAGCTTTACTGGCCGCCGTATTGATCGCCTTTACATCATGCGAAAAAAACACAGCCTATCAAGACCACCTGAAAGATCCCAAGTTATTCAGTGAGGCCATGCAAACGCTTACCGATGTCATCGTGCACGATATTTTTTCTCCACCGGTGGCTTCTAGAATATACGTATACCCCACTGTGGCTGCCTATTCGATTATGCAGCAGGCTTACCCTGATCAATATGCCGATTTGGCCGGTCAATTAAAAGACCTAACCTCGATTCCTAAGCCCAAAAGCAAGGAGGTAGATATGAACCTTGCGGCTATTCATGCATTTCTGAAATTGAGCCAAAACTTCATTTTTTCTGAAGAAAAAATCGAGGCCTACCGGGAAGGGTTATACGAACAACTGGATGAAGAAGGTCTGCCCTCAGGAGTAAAGAAAGCTTCATTGGCCTACGGAGAAGAGGTAGCGGCGCATATTATGGCTTGGGCCAATACTGATTTCTACAAGCAAACACGCACCTTTCCCAAATACACCATACAAGAAGGGGATGCGTATTGGAAACCTACTCCTCCCATGTATATGGAAGGTATCGAGCCTTCATGGAATAAAATCCGCACCCTGGTATTGGATTACCCGGATCAATTTATGCCTAAAGCCCCCCTGCCCATTGATCTGAGCACCGACAGTCCATTTTATGCGCAACTAAAAGAAGTATACGATGTGGGCAATGAAATGACCCAAGATCCTGAAGGAGAGAAAGCGCAAATTGCCGCTTTTTGGGACTGTAACCCATTTGTATCCCACCAAAGAGGCCACGCCATGTTTGCCACCAAAAAAATCAGTCCTGGTGGCCACTGGATCAACATTGTTAAAATTGCTAGCGAACAAGCTGATAGTGATTTCCCTCAGACAATCAATGCCTACACTCGGGTGACCATCTCGTTATTTGACGCCTTTATTTCTTGTTGGGATACCAAGTGGAAAACGATTGTTGTACGTCCCGAAACACTGATCAACCAATACATCGATGAACAGTGGATGCCTCACCTACAGACACCCCCATTCCCAGAATACACTTCCGGTCACTCAGTCATTTCACGCGCTTCAGCCATAGCACTAACCGGTATATACGGGGATAATTTCTCGTTTGTGGACACCTCGGAGAGAAGGTATGGATTGCCCGACCGAAGCTTCACTTCTTTCTTACAAGCCTCTGAAGAAGCGGCGCTTTCCAGAATGTATGGAGGTATTCACTACCGCATGGCGATTGAGGAGGGAATTACACAAGGGGAAGCCGTAGGAAGATATATTCAGGAAAAATTAGTCACCGCACTTCCTAAGACAAATTAACTATCTTTAAAATCAACTAAACCAAACTAAAATGATCGGAGTTATTTCTTTTGTCGGCTTTACTTTACTGGTAGGGCTGATTGCCTATCTGGCGACACGCACCACCGATGAGCGTACTTCAGATGGCTATTTTTTAGGAGGACGAAGCTTGACTGCTGGTGTGATCGCCGGCTCGCTGCTATTGACCAATCTGTCTACGGAACAAATAGTAGGACTCAATGGAAGTGCCTATGCAGAAGGCCTATCGGTGATGGCTTGGGAAACCCTGGCCGCAATAGCCATGGTCGTTACCGCTATCTTTTTATTGCCGAGATACCTCAAAGGAGGTCTGACCACCGTTCCTCAATTTTTAGCTTCCCGTTTTGACGTCACCACCAAAACCATCACCTCTGCCCTATTTTTAACCGGCTATGTAGTGGTGCTTTTGCCGATTATTTTATACTCTGGATCGGTAGCCATCAGTGGAATGTTTGATGTCCCCACCTTGCTGGGCGTATCTCAAACCACAGCTATATGGATTTGTGTTTGGGGTATCGGGATTACCGGATCGATTTATGCGGTATTTGGCGGGCTTAAAGCTGTAGCGGTTTCAGATAGTATCAACGCGATTGGTCTGTTGATCGGCGGGTTGATGATTCCCGTATTTGGACTGCTGTATATCGGCGATGGTCACTTGATTGAGGGGATTCGGATATTGGTGGCTGAAAACCCCGATAAATTCAAATCGATGGGGAGTCCTAACTCACCCGTGCCTTTCCACACTTTGTTTACCGGAATGATGTTGGTCCAGTTGTTTTATTGGGGTACTAACCAACAAATTATTCAACGAGCACTGGCCGCTAAAAATTTAGTGGAAGGACAGAAAGGTCTGCTGTTGGCCGCATTTATCAAAGTGCTGGGTCCATTGCTGGTGGTGCTTCCAGGTATTATCGCTTACCACATCTTTGACGGTGGACTTGACGTGGCTGACCAAGCTTATCCAGCATTGGTATCTAAAGTGCTTCCTACCCCATTGGTCGGATTTTTTGCAGCCGTATTATTCGGAGCCATTTTAAGTTCGTTTAACTCAGTGCTCAACAGTTCTGTGACCCTGTTTGGGATAGATATCTACAAGCAACACATCAACCCAGAGGCAGGGGAGCAAGTGATCGT
>DFSJ01000076.1:0-180 GCA_002378585.1 Flavobacteriaceae bacterium UBA3440
GTCGGCGTCGTCTACGTTGATGAGTAGGTTGTTGGTGCCGATGGTTAGGTCTCCGGGGATGGTCGGGTTGGCGGTGGCGGTTATGGTTGGGGGTGTGGTGGATCCGCCGCCTGCGTTGAGGGCAAAAAAGGCGTAAGGGACGTATTGGAATTCATTGATGGCTAGGGGCTCAAAGTTGGC
>DFSJ01000076.1:511-4558 GCA_002378585.1 Flavobacteriaceae bacterium UBA3440
TGGGGTTCCGTTTCCGATGACCAGGTCAATGCGGCCAAATTCGCTGGTGGTAGCGGTTTGGGTCTCCTGGTATTCGGTGCCTGAGGCGCTTTTAAAGGTGAAGCGGAGGCATACATCTGTGTTTTTAAGGGGGATGAGGCCGGAGTTGGCGCCTGGAAGTTGGGTCTCTGGGGCCAATAAAGTCGCTTGATACGGAATACCTGGATTTTGTGCGTGAGCCAGAAGAACGCTGGTCAGAGCAAGCATAAAGAGCAAATACTGCTTCATAGGGCGCTTTTGATTCCAAGTGACAACATCCCCCGTCCAAAGTGCAGTCGTTCAGGGGTGCTGTGGCTGTTAAAAAAATAAGTGTAGTTATAGTTGAGCAACATCGTAGTCGAGTTAAACAGATCGACTTCAAAGCCCACTGCACCTACAGGACCAAAAAGGACTCCGTTAAACTCAGCCTCATCGGCCAAGTTGTATGTTTCGCGGTTGCCCACTTTTTGGGTACCGCTGAGTATTTTGGCCACTTCGCCCCCCAAGGAAGTAATCACCCTAATTTTGACGCAGTTGGCGCAATACTCATTGACGTAGATGGTATAGGGATTGATTTCATAGGCTCCTGATAGACTCAGGAATTGAGTTTGGTAATTTAAGGGGACATCAACGGCGTAGCCCTGGGCGTTTAATTGTTGGTATCTAAGTCCAAATTTGAGGCTTCGTGCATCAATAGGTCGACCAAGAGATTTATATCCCATGAGTGCGACACCGGTAGATCTTCCTGGATCAAGGGTGGTTAGTTTTTCATTCTGGCTGTTCTTGTAGTAATAAGAGCTGCTTACAGCACCCACCTCAAAGCTGATGGCCTGTCCCCAAAATAACTGCGGGAGGAGCAGCAAGAAAAAAACCAATTTGTTCATCTGACTGATAATGTAGTAAATTTACAAAAACAACCCACCCTTGCGGAGTTCTGCAGCAACATTTATTCTTTTGTGTGTATTGTGGGCATTGGCCCCAGCTGCCTTTGGGCAGCGGTTACTCAAGGAGGCCTTGCCAGGGATGAGTGTGTTGGTTCAAAGTCCTAGAGTTTCGCAAACAGCTGCTTTGCCGTTTTCAACGTTTAGTCTAACCAAAAATGCTCACTATTATGGGTTTGAAGTGCCTGATTTGCCTGTGTTTCTACCAACAATTTTAGGGCCCAACATCAAAATTTATCCCAATCCATTCATCGCTCAGTTTACGGTAGCCATATCTCGAGAATTTTCTAACTATGAGGTTCGTTTATACACGACCACCGGCCGGGAGATCCCTTGCACAGTCTGGCGTCATGAGCAATCACTCACCGTTCAGCCCAGGGTGTTTGAGCGGGGCTTACTGATTGCCATGATGTATATCGACGGGGTGCTTTATGCCAAAAATGTGGTAGCACAGTAAACTATTTCAATAGCTGGTTCAGTGCTTTGAGCAAAATGGGTTCCATCACTTGATACCCTGCTACATTGGGGTGAACGGGGTCATAGCCTAAGTGTGATTTGAGCCCAAGCTTTTCATCGACCATAGGGGTGTAAAAATCGACATATACCAAGTTTTTTTCTAGGGCCCATCGCTGCAGTTGACTGTTTAGGTCAATCACGAGTTGTGTCGGTGTAATCTCGGGGCGCCAGGGAAATGAATTGGTGGGTAGTACAGAACAGATGATTGGAGTGATGCCGTGAGCTAGGGCTAGTTCAGCCATACTTTGGATATTTCCCAAGGTTTCTTTTAAGGTGATGGGGCCTGTGTTTTGTGCAATATCGTTGATGCCTGCCAAAATGACGACTGCCTCAGGTTTTAGTTCAAGCACGTCCTGTCTGAGTCGAAGGAGCATTTGGGGCGTGGTTTGCCCACCGATACCACGGCCGACAAATCCGTGATCCTTAAAAAATTCAGGACGCATGTCGGCCCATCCTTGGGTGATGGAATTTCCCATAAAAACGGCCTTAACCGGTGTTTTTTCGCGGAGGATTTTTGCGTTGTCGCTTTGGTATTTTTGGCCCTGATGCCAGTCTTGTGCCGATAGTAATGTCATGCTAGTTAGGGCGATGCATACAAAAAGTTTTCTCATAAGCTAGAGCCGTAAGGAGGGTTGGCCTCCAGAGGAGGAAATCGCTCGTGGAAGTCAGCCTTGGCCTGTTCTAAAATACGCAAAAACCCTAGGTTTTTTTCGTATTGCTTGTCTTTGTACAGTTGAATTCCTAGTCCCTGCCCGTAGATCCCCAGGTGATCGGTGTGGTAGAGGTGCATTTGGTAAAAGGGCAAAGCCCAGGCATAGGTGTCGTTTCGGTGTTTGAGGTGTATCAAAATTCCATTTGGCCTGAGTTCAAGCACCGCCCGTACGTCAGGGGCTTGTTGTAGCTCTGGAAAATATTCGCCCAAGCGCAATGCCGCTACCTTAAAATAAGCAGAACCTACTCGTCCTTTTTTAAGGATGTCCCAAATCGAAAAGGCAGGACCAACCAATTGATCAAATGCTTTTTTGGTCTTTTTGTCGCTGTATGAAGTGAGTGCTATCATGAATTTTGGGTGTATTTTCTTAGGGTGATAAATAAGGGCATAAAAACAGTGAACGCAACGATACCAGGAAGAATCCAAGTGGTGGGCGCCCAAATTAGGGCACAACCTAACAGAAGCAGTTGAAATCCAAGTCCGTAAATAGAAACCAGTGTCATCAGCCAGGGTTGAGGCAAGGACTCCTGATATGCTTTTGGATCTAAAGCGTGAATTGTTTTGTCAAAGACGCCATAGCATATCTGGTAGCATTGGTACATGAGGTTGACTGACCATTGGGATTCGCCAGGAAGGGCTTCAGGGACTTTGTACTCAAAGACTTTGCTGGTATTATCGCCTCCAGAGAGTCTATTGCGCAAAATTACGTAGTAGTAGTTGTATAGGGTGCCTTGAAGTTGCAAGGAAATAAATGCGGCGATCCACCAGATCCAGGATCCGCCACTGATCCACCAAATACCCCCTAACAATAGAAGGTTGAGCAGTATATCAAATACGCTGTCCAGATATCTTCCAGTGTAGCTCGGCTGGTTATTGAGTCTAGCTAGTG
This sequence comes from Flavobacteriaceae bacterium UBA3440, assembly GCA_002378585.1. Taxonomy (GTDB): domain Bacteria; phylum Bacteroidota; class Bacteroidia; order Flavobacteriales; family Flavobacteriaceae; genus MAG-120531. The sequence continues at coordinate 3,588 of DFSJ01000076.1, forward strand.
CACCGTCAGCCCCATCAATAACTGATTTAATCAATAGAAAAAGCAAGGCGGTTTTATAGTGTCCTTCGATGAGGGCATAAAAGGCGACCAATCCCGCTATACCAAAAAGCAAGGTAAGGTGTATGGCGGTCACCCAAGTGTCTTTTAGCAATCGGGCAATTCGGTCCGATAAGGGTCTTCCGTAGTCTGATAAATCAATGAATCGGTATTGAGCTCCTAGTTTTTTCATCCAAACGGTTTCTGTTTCGCAAGGTACTACCCAAAAACAAGAAAAGGCCGCTTTTGGCGGCCTTTTACCTGTAAAATTTGGGTTATTCAGACTTGGCTACAGCTAAGCTGTAAACAACTAATCCGAATCCAATTTTGTTGATGGCATCACCGATGTTATAGACAACATCTAGATTTAGTCCACCGAATATACTGTCATACCAACCTGGAGTACCAGCCATGTATCCGATAGGATAGATAGCCCATCCTACTAGAACAAACCAGCTCAACATTTTGTGGGCTGAAAGTACAGCTCCACCAGCTGCAGTAGCTAGTTTTTTGGCCTCACCTATCCAGATGTCATACACGATGACAAAGTAGGCGATACCTGAGATTAGACCCCATACTTGAGCGTTGTCTCTGTCGATGGTTTCTCCAAAATATCCAGTAACCAACATCACCAACGAAAGGAAGATCATTCTCCACATCAATGATTTTTTGGCTCCGGCAGCTTTTAGAATTAGGTAGAACTCCACACACATTAGCGGCACAGTCAATACCCAATCCACATAGCGGAAGAATGTTGGAGACTCGCCAAAGGCAGCCCAATAATCCCTCATGTACCAGTAGTGAACGGCGGCGATAAAAGTAATTAAACCGGAAACAAGGATAGAAGTCCTCCATTTGCGGTCAAATCCATTCATCGACAAAAAGAAAAAGGCCGAAGCGGCCATCATCGCCATACATCCAACAAAGAATGTAAA
>DFSJ01000076.1:4798-5054 GCA_002378585.1 Flavobacteriaceae bacterium UBA3440
ATACATCCAACAAAGAATGTAAAGCCAACGTAATCATTTGGTGCCATCTGAGACGCCAAAGGAAGCATGCTTAGTAATTTTGTCATGGTTGATTGATTTTTGTTTGATTAAACTATTATAAAGTTAAACAAAATATCCAATCTTCAAAATTTAAAATGTAAATTCAATAAATTTTTATCATAATATTTTGTGATGACACAAAAATACAGTCTTGTTTTTACCGTATTAATTATTTGGCTTTCCCTGTATTTAAGCC
>DFSJ01000076.1:5277-5475 GCA_002378585.1 Flavobacteriaceae bacterium UBA3440
CTGGCTTTCCCTGTATTTAAGCCCCCTCGCAGAGATTTATCTCGCTGGATTTTTTTCTCTCACTTTGGGTTTAATGCATGGTTCATTCGATATTTTTTTGTTTAAGTCATTGATTGCCAAAGCTCAAAATAAACAGATGGCTGTGTTGATCGCATATTACTTGCTTTTTGTTTTAAGCATCTTTTTTCTGGTTTATTG
>DFSJ01000076.1:5764-5988 GCA_002378585.1 Flavobacteriaceae bacterium UBA3440
TTTTTCTTGTTGGTCAGTAGTTATCATTTTGGTGAACAACATCTGCACACCAGACCATTACAGTATGTACCGACAGTACACTATTTAATTTATGGATTTTTCTTATTTGGTATGTTGGTGAGCAGTCACCTTGACGAAGTAGCTGCCTTGCTCCTCCCCATGACCGGATATTCATTCATTGCATTGCCCTGGGAGGTAATGACCATCACTGCCGGAATTCTATT
>DFSJ01000132.1 GCA_002378585.1 Flavobacteriaceae bacterium UBA3440
TTGTTTGTTCTTGTTTTTTTTGGTGAAATTCCTCATTTGTGACTCATGTTACGGTTGAAATACATACAATGATCTATATTTAATGATGTACTAAATCAACCATATGAAAACACACCACCAAATTTTAGTGATCGGAGGCGGAACAGCCGGGATCATGACCGCGGCTCAGTTGTTGAAAAAAGATCCTTCTTTAGATGTGGGAATTGTTGAGCCGGCAGATACCCATTACTATCAACCAGCCTGGACGCTTGTAGGTGCGGGCACGTATGATTTTGACAAAACAGCGAAACCCATGAAGGGTTTAATCCCAGCCAATGCTCATTGGATTAAAGACAAAGTGATCAGTTTCCAAGCGGATCAAAACAGGATCACTACAGAAAATTCTGGATCCATTTCTTATGATTATCTGGTAGTTGCTCCTGGTTTAGTGATGGCCCCAGAGATGATAGAAGGGCTCAAAGAAGCCATGGATAGCGGGGTTGTCTGTAGTAATTACACGGATCCTAAGCATGTTTGGCATCAATTAAAAAACTTTAAAGGAGGTACTGCTTTATTCACCCAACCCAATACCCCCATTAAATGCGGTGGAGCTCCACAGAAAATTATGTATTTGGCGGCAGATTATCTGAGAAAACACGGATTGGCCTCTAAGAGTCATGTGGTTTTTGCTACTCCGGGTTCTGTCATCTTTGGTGTTCAGGTAGTCAAAGAAACTTTGATGCAAGTGATAAAGAGATACCGAGTTGATTTTAAACCACTGCATAATCCTGTAAAAATTGACGGCGCTAAAAAAGTGGCTTATTTCCAGTTTATGGGGGATGAATCTCAAAAATCAGCGTTGACCACCCAAACTCCCGGTAGTTATATGGAAGGAGATTTGTTGGCCATACCTTTTGATTTTATGCATACGGCCCCTCCCCAGACGGCTCCTGCATTTGTGAAATCCTCTGATTTGGTCAATGCAGGCGGGTGGTTGGATGTTAACATCAACAGCATGCAACACAATAAATACCCCAATATTTTCGGTTTGGGCGATGTGGCTGCTTTGCCTACAGCCAAAACGGGGGCTGCGATTAGAAAACAAGTGCCCATTGTTGTCGATAATATTACGCGTTTGATCAAACAGGAAACAGTCATGAATGCTACGTATACCGGCTATTCCTCCTGTCCACTTGTCACAGGGTATGGGAAGATGGTTTTGGCAGAGTTTGATTATCAAAACAATTTCACGCCAGATCCGAAACTGAAACAGATGTTGGTATTTAACTCTGCTAAAGAACATTGGAGGTTATGGATGCTCAAGAAATATATGTTGCCGTATTTGTATTGGCATAAAATGATGAAGGGTGAAAAAGTGTAGCCCAAAAAATAAGCCTTCGGGCTTATTTTTTTTGGTTTTGGTTGTCGTGTGATTGCGAATAACTTTTGATAACTAAGCCCAAAGACAGTGGGTAGATTAGGTAAGTTTGTGTTTTAAATTTTACGTATATGTCACAAGAAGTAGAGCAATTAACTACATTGATTATTGGTTCAGGACCAGCAGGATACACCGCGGCTATTTATGCGGCTAGAGCAGATATGAAACCGGTACTGTATACGGGTATGGAGCCCGGAGGTCAATTGACCACAACAACCGAGGTGGATAATTTCCCCGGATACCCCGATGGGGTAGATGGACCAACCATGATGGTTCAGTTACAGCAACAAGCAGAAAGATTTGGCACAGAGGTGCGTATAGGTATGGTTACTGAGGTGGTTTTTGCCGAAAAGGCTGGTGGCATGCACCGTGTAGTGGTGGATGGCACGAAACACATCGAGGCAAAAACAATCATTATTTCCACGGGAGCTACGGCTAAATATCTTGGATTACCCAGTGAAGAAAGACTTAAAGGAGGGGGCGTTTCTGCCTGTGCAGTTTGTGATGGATTTTTCTATAAAGGACAGGAAGTGGCGATTGTCGGTGCAGGTGATACCGCGGCGGAAGAGGCTTCCTATTTGGCCAATATCTGTAAAAAAGTGACTATGCTCGTGCGCAAAGAGGAAATGCGCGCCTCAAAAGCCATGCAACACCGGGTGAAAAATCTTCCCAATATTGAGATTAGATACAACACAGAAGTCGCTGAGGTTTTGGGAGAACAGGTCGTTGAGGGATTGAGGATCGTCAACAACCAAACAGGTCAAGAGGAAGTTATTTCGGTGACCGGATTATTTGTAGCTATAGGACACAAACCCAATACCGATATATTCAAAGGGCAATTGGAGATGGATGAGACAGGGTATTTAATCACCCATGGAAAATCCACCAAAACCAATAAACCCGGAGTATTTGCCTCAGGAGACGTTCAAGACAAAGAGTACCGACAAGCCATTACAGCTGCCGGTACTGGATGTATGGCAGCGCTCGATGCCGAGCGCTACTTGGCTACCTTGGAATAGTTGATTATCGACAATCTAAGCAGAGGAGCTCATCTTGACCTTCAACGACCCATAGGTGGTTGTTTTCGAATCGATCCCCTGTAAGTTGCCAATAGTGTTCTAGACCTTGCGCTGAACGTTCATTCATTTTCACCAAAGTTCCTTTGGGTAATGCTAGGCCAATCTTTATGGATTGGCCTTTATTTTTCCAGCTAGTCTCTGTGGTGAAGTAATCTGAAAGTATCAAAGAACCTGGTGCTAGTGACCAAGAATAGTCAATCGCTTTGGCGCGATCTAAGGCGCTTTTATGCCTTAGTCCACGCGCTTTTTTGGCCACGGCAACATTGATTTGGTCTGTGTCGGATAGAGAGAGGCTTAGGTTTATTTTTTTAGAGACCAACAGCTCATTTCCCTCTTGATCATAACCGGTAGTCAATGTGCGTTGATCATGCCAGTACGCATCTTCCCACAACAGATCAAACTGACTATTTCCCCTAAAGTCTAGCGTTATGGTATCAGATACCCCATTCCAAGGGATGTTTTTTTCTTCTAGGTGCTGTGAACCCACTACGTCAGAATTTACTTGGGTCACTCCCATACCGATCAATCCGATGACGCTGACTAGCCAAAGGGAAAAAAGCCCAACCTTAATCCCTGTGTGTAGTTTACCCATCTGGCTAAACACCATTTGTAAACCAACCAGCAAAAGTGAAAAGAAAGGAATACCCACAGCGATAAATACCATCAAGTGAACTAGCCAATCAGGAAAGTCGGAAAATCCTTGATATAGAAAGCCCCAATCTTTGGCCAGATGTATGTCGATCATCCCCATAAATAAGAATACAATCAACAAAGAAATGATCATCGCACTTCCTAAAATGATCAAAAACAATCCAATCAGTTTGCCCAAGATTTGAAAAAAACCCTTGACAATGGTAGTGATCACCCCAAAGAACTCAGTGATGAAGGTCGTTAAAGCATCCCCCAAGGATTTACCCTCCGATTTAATTTTTTGCCCTACTTGGTCTAAATCTACCTCGCCGACGTTTTTTTTAACCGACTCATATCCCTCTCGAACTTTTTTTTCAATGGTATCTAAATTGATGGGCTCTCCTTTCATTTCTAGTTTTTGGGCAGTGGTAACCGCCTCAGGCATGCCGATCCATAGGATGGCATAAAGCAACAAACCAAATCCACCACTCCCAGATAGAATCAAGAACAAAAGTCTCACCCAGTTTTTGTTGATACCTAAATAGTGCCCCAGTCCGGCACTTACCCCGGCAAGCATTTTGTTGTCGGTATCCCGATACAATTTTCGAGTGTTTGTATTCGATGAGCTTCTTTTGTCTTCCTCCCCAAACACTGCTTCATCAACTCGATAGTCTTCAGGTTCCCCCATCACTTGAATGATGTTGGTTACGTCTTGCTGATTGATGACTTGTTTGTTGTCTTTTAATTTTTCGTTAAATAATTCAGCAATGCGCGACTCTATGTCGGCGATGATTTCTTCCTTGCCTTCAGAGCTGCTCAGCGAACGCTCAATGGCTCCTAAATAGTTTTTAAGCTGTTGGTAGGCATCCTCGTCGATATAAAACACAAGGCCGCCTAAATTGATGTTGATGGTTTTGTTCATGGCTATTGTTGCGTGACTTGTTGCACGGCTTGATTTAATTCATTCCAGGTTTGGTCTAGTTCAGCTAGGAATTTTTTTCCTAAATCTGTTAAGGTATAGTACTTTCTCGGAGGTCCTCCAGTGGATTCTTCCCATCGGTACTGCAATAACTCGGCGTTTTTTAGCCGAGTCAGTAGGGGATAAAGGGTTCCTTCAACCACCAGCAGTTTGGCTTGCTTTAGGTGTTCCAAGATCTCAGAGGCATAGAGGTCTTTGTTGTTGAGTACCGATAAAATACAGTACTCAAGAACGCCTTTCCGCATCTGGGCTTTGGTGTTTTCAATATTCATGATTTATATATTACTTGTTGATGCAAA